>DYHB01000025.1 GCA_020724415.1 Thiobacillus sp. | reverse complement strand
TACCAAAAATGACACCACGAAACCGGTTCCGGAAAGGGTGACCGACAAATGAAAACCAGCTTCCTGAAAAACTGCGCTTTCCTGATCCTGGCCCTGCCGCTCCAAGTCATGGCTGCGGGCGTTACCGTGCCCCTGGACAAGGCGCCCATCAACCTGAACAACAAGGAATCCCTCCAGCGGGGCGCCAGCGTGTTCGTCAACTACTGCCTGACCTGCCATGCCGCCAGTTACATGCGCTACTCCCGCATGACCGACATCGGCCTGACCGAGCAGCAGATCAAGGACAACCTCCTGTTCGCCACCGACAAACCCGGCAGCACCATGACCATCGCCATGCGCTCCGCCGAGGCCAAGGAATGGTTCGGCGCGGCCCCACCCGACCTGTCGGTCATCACCCGCTCCCGCGGTTCGGACTGGGTGTATACCTACCTGCGCACCTTCTTCCGGGACGACAGCCGCCCCACGGGCTGGAACAACCTGGTCTTTGACAAGGTGGGCATGCCCCACGTCATGCAGGACCTTCAGGGCCATCTGGCCCCGGTATACCGCACCGAGACCGGAGAAGACGGCAAGACTCACGAGGTCATCGATCACCTGCGTCTGGTCAAGCCCGGCCAGCTCACCCAGGCCGAATTCGATGGACTGGTGGGCGATCTGGTCAACTACATGACCTGGATGGGTGAACCGGCACGCACTCTGCGCATGAAGATCGGACTGGGTGTGGTGATCTTCCTGTCCCTGTTCTTCGTGCTGGCGTTCTACCTGAAGCGAGAATACTGGAAGGACGTGCACTGACCCCGGTGCCGGCATTCATACAAGGTAAGCACAACATGATGATTCTATACTCCGGCACTTCTTGCCCATTCAGCCACCGCTGCCGCATCGTCCTGTTCGAAAAGGGCATGGATTTCGAGATCAAGGACGTGGACCTGCATGAAAAGCCGGATGCCATAGCCGCCATGAACCCCTACAGCCGGGTTCCCATCCTGGTGGAACGCGACTTGACCCTGTACGAGTCCAACATCATCAATGAATACATCGACGAGCGCTTTCCCCACCCCCAACTGATGCCGGCCGATCCGGTCATGCGTGCCCGGGCCCGACTGTTCCTGTACAACATCGAACAGGACCTGTTCAGCCACCTGCCCGAGATCAAGAATGGCGCACCCAAGGTGGCCGAAAAGGCCCGCATGATCGTGCGTGACAATCTCACCCAGATCGCCCCCATCTTCGCCAAGCAGAAATTCATGCTGGGCGACGAATACTCCATGCTGGATGTGGCCGTCGCTCCCCTGCTCTGGCGTCTGGACCATCTGGGCATCCAGTTGCCCAAGCAGGCCATCCCCCTCCTGAAATATGCCGAGCGCATCTTCAGCCGCCCCGCCTTCATCGAGGCCCTGACCCCTGTCGAAAAGGCCATGCGCAAGTAACCTGCAGCGCATCAGGATGGACATCCCCCAGCAACCCTATTTCCTGCGCGCCCTCTACGAGTGGTGCGTCGACAGTGGCCTGACCCCCCATATCAGCGTAAGTGTGAACAATCGCTGCAAGGTTCCCATGGCCTATGTCAAGGACGGCCAGATCGTGCTCAACATTGGCCCCAACGCCGTGCGCGACATCCAAATCGACAACGAATGGG
Source organism: Thiobacillus sp. (assembly GCA_020724415.1). Lineage (GTDB taxonomy): Bacteria > Pseudomonadota > Gammaproteobacteria > Burkholderiales > Thiobacillaceae > JADJCP01. The sequence goes on along the minus strand of DYHB01000025.1, from coordinate 29,180 downwards.
TCAGCTTCTCGGCACGCTTCTCCGGCGTATCCCAGGACGTGCATGTGCCCATGGACGCCATCCAGGCCATCTACGCCCGGGAAAATGGTGCAGGCATGGCCTTCCAGCCCATGACGGCCAGTGATGAAACGGCTCCCGAAAGTGACATCACGCCCTTGTCGGAAGACCCGGATAGCGACACCCCGCCGCCACCGCCCAGGCCCAGCGGCAGGCCCAGCCTGAAGGTCGTCAAGTAGCTGCCCAGACGGACAGAGGCTTTATAATCCACACCATGCCGGCATAGCTCAGTTGGTAGAGCAACCGCCTTGTAAGCGGTAGGTCGTCTGTTCGAGTCAGACTGTCGGCACCACCTTCCCCCACACGCTCCGCCGGAGCCGCCAACTGCCAGGGCATGCGATACAGCCAGCTCCCTTATCAACCTGACAGCGCTCCACTCTTCGCCCGTCTCGTGTCGGAGCCCTGGTCGGCATTTCTCGACAGCGGCCCGCCCCAGGCCCGGCGCGGGCGCTATGACATCATCGCCGCCCGCCCCCATGCCACCCTGGTCAGCCAAACCGGGACTACCCGGATTAATAGCTCCGGCGACCTATCCGCATCCATCGAAGACCCGTTCCAATTGATTCGCTCGACCATGGGCGCCGCCCTCCCGGTCTCCCATCTACCATTCATCGGCGGCGCTTTGGGTTATTGGGCGTACGACCTGAGCCACGACTTGGCCGGCGTGGCCAGCCCCGGCACCCAGCCCATGCACCCGACCCCAGACCCCGCCGCCATGCCCGCCATGGCGCTGGGCCTGTACGACTGGGCTCTGGTGGTGGACCACCTGGAGCGGCAATCCTGGCTGGCCAGCGCCTTGCGGCACCCGACCACAACGCTGATTTGGGATGACCTGTGCGACCTGTTCAGCCAGACCGACCCGGCCTCTGAGTCGGGCCCGAGTCCCACCCCATTCCAAGCCCTCAGTCCAGCCCGCTCCAATTTCACCCGCAGCACCTACCAGCAGGCCTTCCTGCGCATCCAGGACTACATCCGCAATGGCGACTGCTACCAGGTCAACCTGGCCCAACGGTTCAGCTTCGACTATACCGGCGACCCCTGGTCCGCCTACCTGACCCTGCGCCAACGCAACCCGGCGCCCCATGGCGCGTTTCTCCATCTGCCCCAGGGCTGCATCCTGTCCAGTTCCCCGGAACGCTTCCTGGAAGTCCGTGGCGACACCGTCCACACGACCCCCATCAAGGGCACCCGCCCCCGGCACCCGGACCCCGTGCGGGATGCCGCCTTGGCCCGGGAACTGGCCCACAGCGCCAAAGACCGGGCCGAGAACCTCATGATCGTGGACCTGCTGCGCAACGACCTGGGCAAGGTATGCCGCCCCGGCAGCATCCAGGTGCCGGCCTTGTTCCAGGTCGAGCATTACGCCAACGTGCATCACCTGGTCAGCACCGTCACCGGTCGCCTGGCCCCCGGCATGGATGCCCTGGCCGCCCTCCGGGCCGCCTTCCCGGGCGGCTCCATCACCGGCGCCCCCAAACGCCGGGCCATGGAAATCATCGCCGAACTGGAACCCGACCCACGCCAGGTCTACTGCGGCAGCATCGGCTACCTGAGCCACGATGGCGGCCTCGACACCAACATCGCCATACGCACCCTGCTCTGCCAACGTGGCCAGGCTCATTTCTGGGCCGGCGGCGGCATCGTCGCCGACTCCCAGGCCGATGCCGAATGGCAGGAATGCCTCGACAAGGCCGCCCCGATGATCGCCCTGGCCCGGCAACCATAGTGACCGCCCGGGCGCCTGGAGTACAATAGCCGCCCTGGTTGCAGCCCGAGTTCTCCGAGTGTCGAACCACTCGCCCCGGGGCACACCCACAACCAGCCCAGGAAGCGTGGCCGAGCGGTTTAAGGCACCGGTCTTGAAAACTTGCGTTCAGGCAGTAAGCAAATGACGGAAAGAGCAGTAAAAACAACGTGTTAGCGCTGGTCTGCTGGTTGCGGTTTTGGTGCCGTTTAGCAGATTCTTAGCACGTCACGGAATTAGGTGGGTTGGCAGAGCGGTTGAATGCACTAGTCTTGAAAACTAGCAAGGATGTAAGTCCTTCCAGGGTTCGAATCCCTGACCCACCGCCATCTTCGGCTAGAAGTAACAGGGGCAGATGTGAGAAAAATCTCTCCGGATGATGTCAGAGATGATTTCCGGCAGCAGTTGGCTGACCTGACCACGTTTCACAACACAGGCTTCGCCGCCTTCACCAGCGAGACCGACCAATCCACCTTGACCGAGCACAGCTTGCTCGCTGCTGCGGTGACTTGGGAAGGCTTCGTGAGCGACATGTTCATCGCGTACATCAACCGCGATGCAACCCGCTTCAAGCAGCATTTGAAGGACTCGTTCGATTCTCATCTAGCTACGTCCTCCACACCGAAACGGGTATTTGAGACGTTTGGTGCCCTCACGCTTCCAACCCATTTGAAGAAGTCGGACGTGCTGGCCCTTGCTAATGGCATGGGAAACAACATCACGTTCTCGAACTTCGACCTGCTTGAGCAAAAGGCAGACACATGGTTGATTGCCGCTCATGCTGCGAAATTCTCCGGGCTGACTGCCCAACAGAAGGCTGTTGTTAATTCTGTCATCGCATTACGGAACCACATTGCGCATCGTAGTCAGCGTTCGCTTGATGCAATGAATGAAGTTCTGGGTCGGGGTGTCCTTCACCCGACCGGCATCAAGCGTCTGGACAATCGCTTTCACAATGTAGGGGCTTGGCTGAAATCCACCCCCGTGGGCCACAACCAAACGCGCTTCGCCATCATCATGACGATCCTTGATGGGATCGGTGCAGCCTTTTAGGCCCGCAAATCGGGTTTATCACGCCTACAGGCCGACTTCATCAGAATCAACAGTCCATATCATCCACAGCATTTTTAGCGATGTTGCTTGAAAAGCACAAAGGGATTGGCGCAAAGCATGTGAATGTCGCAGATATGCGTTTGGCAGTAATTCCACTACCACCAACGAGCGAACAACACCGCATCGTCACCAAGGTCGATGAACTCATGGCCCTCTGCGACCAACTCGCCGCTCGCCTCAAGACTGCCCGCGAACTTGCCGCCCACTACGCCACCGCCGCCACGGTCTCGGCCCTGGAAGCTGCTTGAACATGGACGACCAGAACGCCCGACTCGCTGAACTGAACGCGCTGCTCCAGGCAGCCCTGGATGGTTTGGCCGCCTTCTGCCGGGACACGACGCTGGCCCCGGACATCCTCGCCCGCTACCAAGCTGGTTTGATCTTCCGCGAACCCACCTTCTGCGACGCCAGCTACAAGATCGCCGGCTTCGCCGCACCCCATCGCTACTTGATCCTCTCCGCCAATGCGCGCTGCGTGGATGAGATGAGCCAACACCCGGAATGGGGTCTGTGTTTATGGATGACCGGGGCCTGCTTCAAAGTCATCGACCGGGTGGAACAGGATGGCCATACCCAGATCACCTTGCTGGAAATCCCCGAGCCCTTGGTGCCCCTGTTCGCGGCCGATGCCCTGGCCGATCTGGAGCAGAGTCTGGCCGCCGAAGCGCGTACCCTGTTCGAACAGGCCCTCGCCGAGTCCGCTCTGCCGGAACTGTCCACCCGTCTGTGGCTGGACAGGCTGGCATTACCCCTGGGTATCAACGATGAGGGCGAGTATTTCGAAGCCCTCGCGGAACCGACCCGAGGCCCAGGAGATTGACACAGGCATGAAACAGAAACCCACCGCCTTCACTTGGGGGGTAATGCCCCGTATACACTGGGGCTGGGGTTTATCGGTGGAACCCTTCCCGAAAGCGGCTGCCGCCCATATTTCCCTGGAGAGACCCGACATGACCGACAACGCAACCAAGACTGTCCTCCCGGCCCGGCCGTTCCGGCCCGCCCTGGGCAATCGGATGACTTGGCGCCGGCTCTCTGGCCTGGCCGCCCTGGTCTTCTGCCTGCTCGCCCCGGGACCGGCCTGGGCGGACGCCGAGGCCGTCATCAACATCCAGTTGAACGGCCCTCTGCTGTATATCCAGGCCGAGATCGACACCGGGGTCGATCAAAAGACCGCCTGGAGCGTGCTGACCGATTACAACCGCTGGGCCGAGTTCATTCCCGACCTGTTGGTCAGCCGGGTGATCTCGGCGCCGGGGGAGCCCATTCGCCTGGAGCAACGTGGACGCCTGCCCCAGTTGCCCAACCTGCCTTTGGTGATGATCAGCCAGATCGAGGAGACGCCCATGAAGAGCGTCCGTTTCCAGCGCCTGGCAGGGAACATCAAGACTTTGGCCGGGGAATGGCAGATCCAGGGCAAAAAGCGGGCCCAGCTTCGGTACCAGGCCATGGTGGAACCCGGGTTCCCGTTACCGCCTCAGCTTTCCGTGGAAATCTTCCGGCAAGACGCCAAGGCCCGGCTTGAGGCCTTGACCGGGGAGATGGCCCGACGCGCCGAGCGGCCGGGCCTGCGTTGAGTTGCCGGGTGGACGAAACATCAGATGCAAGGAAAGCCGTGTCGCATACCGGCGGCAACTTTAAAGGGGCTTGATAAATGAAGCCTGCATGCCTTTCGGGCCGGTCCTGACCTCATAGGCGACGCGCTGGGTTTCTTTCAGCGATTTGAAGCCGCTGTCCTGGATTTCGGAGAAGTGGGCGAACAGATCGTCGCCACCTTCGTCGGGGGTGATAAAGCCAAAGCCTTTGGCATCGTTGAACCATTTAACTGTACCTGTAGACATCTACATTCCTTTTTGAAGCTGAATAAGCCGGACTTGCGCCCGATAGGGTGCGGTGGCATCAAGGTCTGTAGGAAGGGTACTGAAGTGACGGGACCGATGAAGGCTGTGACTGCTGAACTTGCGACTACACTGCTTGAATTGACTGCCGGCCCACAGTACTCGCAATCCATTACATAAGCAACTCTTATATATTTATATTTTTTATTTATGATTTGCCGGGGTTACAGTGCCACCACACGTACAGCCACAAATGGCATCGGGTGGTTCCCGCCCGGACCAATGAAGCTGCCGGCTACCGGTGGTACAGCTTCGGGGTGGCGTGCCACGGCCGTCGCGATATGCCGATTGCCCACTACTTCACCGCTTGTGGGGTCGAACCCCTTCCATCCGGCGCCGGGCAGATAAACCTCTGCCCAGGCATGGGTTGACGCAATGTTGTTGTCGAATTCAGAGGTAAAGAGATAGCCGCTGACGAAGCGACTGGCCAAGCCCAGATATCGGCAGGACTCCATGAACAGGGCGGCGAAGTCCCGGCACGACCCGCTGTTGAGCGCCAACGTGGATGCGGGAGATTGGACACCCGGCGCTTCTCGCATCTGGTAGAAAAACTGACCGGCAATCCGGCGGTTCATCTGATCCAGCAGCGTGAAGGTCTCTTGCGGGCCAGACAGGCCGCATCCGTCCAGCCAGCCCCCTATCGTCTCGCGGTCTCCCGGATACACGGCCTGAAGGAAGGGGGCAAGTTCGATCTGCTCCGCCTCAGCATAGTCGAAGGGGTAACTGACCGCGTAGTCATCCACCAGGAAATCGAACGGGTTGTCCTCGAAATGCTGGATGACCACGTTGCTGGCAATCCTCAGCCGGTCCGCCGTTTCGAAAAAACTCACCAGCGCCACGGAGTTGTCGAGCACATCGCGCTTCCATTGCAAGCCATGGCCGGGAAATATCTCCAAGGTCGATGACTCGATGCGTAGGTTATGGCTCTCCCTAGGGCGTAGCAGAAGCCGGTGCGGCAACAAGCTCACAGGTGAGGAAAACTGATATTCGGTAACGTGGTTGATGTTAAAGCGTCTCATGGGCCCGACTTTACTAGCATCCGTGCTTCGATATCAGTCGGTCGACGCACTCATCTGCGACATCGTCAAGCAGCGCTACAAGGTCATCGAAATAACTTGATTTCAATTTTTTGGCATTAGCGTACAAGTGGTCATGGGGTGCAACTTCTTGCCAGCTCCCGTCAGAAGCGCCTATTCCAGAAAGGAATACCATGCGTAATGTTCACATGGACTATCAGGGCGAAGACCACACCTATGCCATGGCCAGTCGCCTGGCCATGAATGTAGCCAAAGAGGATCAACTGTTGGACCCCACCATCATTGCTTGGCACCAATGCAGTGGCCCGGAGATGCCCGCCCGCTAGCAGGCCGTTGCAAAACCCCGCCCAACCGGGCGCGCCGATAAATTCACATCACATTCACCACTGAGCCGACGACCGCGATGCGAGGCAGCCCGAGTAACCAAAATGCGATGTTCTCCTACGTGAGTCTGGAAGAGCGCGTTCCCAAGAACCATCCCCTGCGTAAGTTGCGGCTGATCGTGGACACCATCCTGGCGACGATGGACCCGGAATTCGAGGCCGACTGGCGACGTCTGACCAGCAGCGAACACTTCAGCGTGGACGGCACCCTGATCGACGCCTGGGCCTCCCACAAGCGTTTCCGGCCCGAGGGCGATGACGGTCCTGGGGGGCCAGGACGCAATCCCAACGCCGACTTCAAGGACCAGACCCGTGTCAACGACACCATGCCTCCACGTTTGGTGGTGGATGTCGCCACGACGGCGGCCAATGGCAAGGCCGAGCGCGAAGCGGCCCTCAAACTGCTGGCCAAGCACTCCTGTGCTTCGTCACCTACAACTTGGAGCGGATCGGCAGCCTGTCCGCCAAGCCTGAACAGGGTCGGCTTGACGCGATAACGTCAACATACGACTGTTCACAAATGGTTTGGGGAGATTGAACATGGCTTTTTCAACGGCCTGTTAAACTCACACAGTTATCAGCCCACACCGACCGCCGCTCGCGCATGCTCAACGACAAGTCAGTCATGGTGGTGATGCCCGCCTATCGCGCCGCGAAAACGCTCGAAAGCACCTGGCGCGCCATTCCCCACGACGTAGTCGATCATGTCCTGCTGGTGGACGACGCCAGCGATGACGACACTGTGGCCGAGGCCCGCCGCCTGGGCATCCCGGTCCTGCTGCATCGCTCCAACCGTGGCTACGGCGGCAACCAGAAGACATGCTACGGCGCAGCGCTGGAACGCAAGGCTGACATCGTCGTCATGCTGCATCCGGACTACCAGTACGAGCCCCGGCTGGTGACCGCGATGGCAGGAATGATCGCCTCGGGCGTCTACGACATGGTGCTCGGGTCGCGCATCCTCGGCGGCGGCGCATTGAAAGGCGGCATGCCGGCCTGGAAATACCTCGCAAACCGCCTGCTCACCGCGTTCCAGAACCTCATGCTGGGTGCCAAGTTGTCCGAATACCATACCGGCTTCCGCGCCTACTCGCGCGAGATGCTGCAGGCCATCGACTGGCAGGCCAATTCGGACAACTTCGTGTTCGACAACCAGTTCCTGGCCCAGGCCATCAGCAGAGGCTACCGGCTGGGGGAGATATCCGTCCCGACCAAGTATTTCCCCGAGGCCAGCTCGATCAACTTCGCTCGCTCGCTGCGCTACGGGCTCGGCGTGACTGGCATCTCCCTGCTCGGGCTGCTATCCCGGCTGGGCCTGTATCGGCACCGGCTGTTCCGGCATGTCCCGCTTGTCTGACACGTCGCCGACTCTGCGCGAGCACCCACGCTACCGCCGCATCATCTTCCACATGGCGCGCAACGACTGGGTGCGCACCTTTTCGCTGCACGTCCTGACCGGCGCCGTGGCCACACTGGTCCACTATGCGCTGATGTGGCTGCTGCTGGCCAGCGGCATGACAGCGCTGCCTGCCAGTGCCTTTGGCTTCGCGGCCGGCGCCACCACCCGCTTCATCCTCTCCTATAGCCATGTCTTCTCGCCCAGCGACGCCGTACCGGTGACCCTGTTCCGCTTCCTGCTCGCGCTGGGTGCCCAAGCCATCACCAACGTCGCACTGCTCGATGCCCTGCTGGGCCTCGGGCTGGCGGTCTGGCCGGCCCAGATCTGCGCGACCGTGCTGCTCACATTCGCCAATTTCCTGATGTACCGGCTCTGGGTGTTCCGCTGACCTGAACGACATGACCATCGACACCTCACGCCTGTTCATCGGGCTCTGGCTCCTGCTGCTGGCGGCCAAGATCGCCATCGGTGCCTGGCTGCCGCCATTTTCCGATGAGGTGTTCTGGTACTGGGAAAGCAATCATCCGGCCTGGATGTATGCCGACATCCCGGGACTGACCGCCTGGCTGATCGGCCTCGGCGTCGATCTGGCCGGCACGTCGCCGATCGGCCTGCGCCTGGCCTTCCTTGCGCTGGGCGCGACCATCCCCTGGCTGGTCGTACGCATCACCGCGCGCTGGTTTGGGCCGGAGGCGGGCTGGACGGCCGGCCTCCTGGCCCTGCTCATGCCGGCTTCCAGCCTGATGGGCCTGTTCGCCGCACCGGACGTGCCGCTGATCGTGGCCGGATTGCTTTGCCTGGACGCGATCGCCCGACTTCGCGAGCGGGTGGGTGCGGCGGCCTTGGCCACCCTCGCGCTCGGGCTGGCCATGGGCGCCCTGTCCCACTACCGCTTCGCGCCGATCCTCGCCGCCGGCCTGGTGGGCATGCTGCTCGACCCGCCCTCGCGCCGCCTGTTCCGGGACACGCGCGTCTGGGGTGTACTGGTCGTGGGCACGCTCGCATGGCTTCCGGTCATACTGTGGAACGTCGAGCATGCCGCACAAGGAGCCCGCTTCCAGTTCGTCGAGCGGCACCCCTGGGCTTTCCAGAAGGAAGGTCTGCGCTGGATTCCGAGCCAGATGCTGATGGTCACCCCGCTGTTGTTCATCCTGCTCGCGGCCACCCTGTGGCGGCTGGCCAGGCACTGGCGCCAGGGCGAACCCGGCCCCTGGGGATTGCTGCTCGGCTTGGCCGGCGTTCCGGTGCTCGGCTACTTCATTCTGGGGTTCTTCGCCGACCGCGACCACATCAGCTTTCACTGGCCGGCTCCGGGCTGGCTGTTCCTGCTCGCCGCCGCACCCTGGACCTTGGCAAGTTGGCCCAGGCCGGCCCGTGCCGCCGTCTGGAGCGTGACTGGGCTCGGCCTGGCCGGCTTCCTCGCCCTGCTCGTGGCCAGCGCGGCGCCGCCACTACGCGCCAACCTTGCCGGCCACCTGTTCTACCCGGACAAGTTCGCGGGCTGGGGCGAACTGGCCGCGACCATAAACCAGATGAATCTGCCCGCCGACACCCTTATCGTGGCCGATAATTTCGAACTGGGGTCGCAACTCAACTACGCCCTGGGAGAAGGGCCGGTGCGCGTGCTGGACCACCCGCGCAATCACCTTTCCGGGCGCGCCATCCAGCTGCGTCATTGGGGCCGGGAGTACGATCCCTCGCGTGACTGGAAGAATCGGCTGATCCTGCTGGTGGTCGAGGACGCATCGGTCCATATGGCCGACCGCCTGCGCGCCAACCTGGCGCTGTGCACTCAGTTCGGCGGCCTGCCGGCCCCGCTTATCCTCAACCTCGACCACGGCCTGCGCCGTTTCCTGCTCTATCGCATCGACCGGCGGGAGGCGGGCCCATGCGTCCTGCCGGCCCTGAGCTATATCGACCGCCCGGCCAGACACGCGCGTCTCGGGCCGCATTTCGAGGTCGCTGGATGGGCATTCAAGCACGGCATGGGCATCGCAGCGATCGACGTGACCCTGGATGGCACGGTCGTCGCCCGCGCGAACTATGGCCTGGCCATGCCCCACGTGGCGGACTACTGGCGCGAGGCACGGGATCCGAACATGCCCAACGTAGGCTTTACGGCTCAGGTCGACGCCTCACGCCTGTCACCCGGCCGGCACTGGCTCGGGCTGGTCCTGCACGGCACCGACGGACGGCATGAGGCCTCGCCGGAGATACCCGTGACACTCAGCCGGTGAACCGCATGCCGAGCACGACCAGGTCCAGGACGAAGACGGCCACGGCGAGCCAAATCATCCGCACCCGGTTGGCCTAGACCCGCCGGACCAGCGCCTCGTTCTGGTCGGCCAGGGCCTTGATTGATTGGGCCTTAAATCCTGCCTTGGTAACGCAGTATCCCCACCCCATGGCAGAAGGCCGAGAAGGCCAGCAATGCCATGGCTTCGGGCAGCACGTCGGCAATGCCTCCGCCACGCACGAACACGTCCAGGAAGCCGTCCAGGCCCCAGGACAGGGGCGAGAGATTGGCCAGGTCCTGCATCAGCGGGGGCATGACCGCCTTGGGCACCAGGATGCCGCCCAGGGCACCCATGATCATGACCATGGCAGAACTGAAGCCGGCGGCCTGCTCGGTGGTGCGGGCGTACATGGCCACGGCGATGCCGAAGCCGATGGCTGCCAGGCTGGCCGAGGCCCCCATCAGGGCCAGGGCAAGGGGGGCGTTGCCCAGGTCCAGCCGGTCGCCCCCCAGCAGGGGCAGGACGTAGACGCTGACGGCCAGGACCGAGACCATCTGGATCTGATTGATGGCGAAAAAGGGGACCGCCTTGCCACCCAGCACCACCCAGGCCGGCACGTTCATGGTTTGCAGGCGAAACAGGCTGCCCTGCTCCCGTTCCTTGATGAACGAGACCGACAGGGGCACGGTCAGGAAGAACATGGCCAGCAGGGTCCAGGCGGGGGCATTCTGCTGCACCGAGGATGGCGTCTGGCCCCGGCCCTGCCGGGTGACCGTCTCGCCCTGCACTTCCCTGAACAGCCGGGCACTTTCCAGGTCCGGCAGGGGCATGAAGTGGTCACCCTGGGTGACCCGCAGGGTTTCTTCCACCTGGGCACGGCCCAGGCGCATTTCGACCCCGTGCAGTACCAGGTCGATGCTGCTTTCCAGCACCTTGCGGTAGTCGGCACGCAGGGCGGGGTCGGCCAGCACACGTATGGCCACCGGCGCTTCCAGGCGCAACTCGGGCGGCACCCCGGCCAGGACTTCCCCCAGGCGGCGCTTGGCCTGGTCCGTGGCCCCGGCGGGGATCAGGACGACAAAGCGGTAGTGGCCATCCATGAGCCATTGCCGGGCCTGGGCCTCGCTGGCGTCATGGGACAGGGCCAGGCGGACATGGGGGTTGGCGCGAAAGGTCTGGGTGATGCTCTGCCCGACCTCACCCCTGTCCTGGGCCACCACCAGGACCGGAAAGGTGGCGCCCGGCCGGTCGCCGAAGGCGTCCCGCAGGGAGAGGGACAGAATGAGCACGAACACCACCGGCATGGAGAAGAACAGGATCAGGGCCTGCCGGTCACGCCCCAGGATGCGGGCCTCCTTGGCAATGCTGGCGCCGAATTTGGCCAAGGTTGCCATCAAGGTCGCCATCATTTGGGCGCTCCCGTGCTGCCGGTGAGGGCCAGGAAGACCTGTGCCAGGCTGCTGTTGCCAAAGCTCAGGGAACGCAGCCCCAATCCACGCGCCTGCAATTCGGTCAGGAGTGTTGGCATGAGCGTGTCCGGATGCTCGGCGGCAATGCGCACGCAACGGCCCATGACGTGGACCTCCGCCAGGCCAGGCAGGGTGCGCAGCCGCGCTGCCAGATCCGGGGGCGGATCGTTCTCGAACTGCATCTGGATGCTCTTGTCGCGTTGCATGGCCAGCAGGTCGGGCACGCGGCCCTGCACCATCACCTTGCCGTGGTGGATGATGGCGATATGCTGGCAAAGCTGCTCGGCCTCCTCCATGTAGTGGGTGGAAATCAGGATGGTGATGCCGCTGGCGTGCAGTTCGCGCAGGCGCTGGTGGATCAGGGAGCGGGAATGGGGATCGATGGCCACCGTCGGTTCATCCAGTATGAGGATGCGCGGCTCATGAATCAGACCGATGACCATGTTCAGACGCCGCCGATACCCTCCGGACAACTGGTCGACACGCCGATCGGCATAGTCGCCCATCTCGGCCAGGTCCAGGCAGGCCCGGATGCGGTTCTGGAGATGCGGTCCGGACAGGCCCTGCATGCGACCGAAGTAGTCCAGGTTTTCACGTACCGTCAGGGTCGGGTAGACCGCCGGTTCCTGGGGCACCATGCCGATGACGCGACGGATGGCGGCCCGGCCCTTGGCGATATCGTGACCATCGATGCGTGCGGTGCCGTAGGTGGGTTTGAGCAGACCGCCCAGGATGGACATCAGGGTGGTCTTGCCGGCACCGTTGGGGCCCAGAATGCCATAGATGGTGCCATGGGGGACGCTCAGGTCAACGCCGTCCAGGGCCGGCACATCGCGCCCCGCAAACAGCTTGCCCACCCCCACCAGCTCAATGGCCGGTCCGCCCTCCTTGGGAGCTTGGTATTGCTGGGACAGCGGGCAGGGCTTGCTCATGGTGGTCTGGTCCGGGTCAGAGGCTTCTGACCGGGGTCAATCCGGTCACGATCACGAGGGATCGCGGCAGGGACGACACCCGGGCGCGGGAAGTCCGGATTTTAGCCGGGCTTCCCTAGCGCTGACCAATGGCACCCGGGCCGGGCGGCCAAGCTTCCTCCGCCATCCTCGACGGCCGCTTGCCGGACAGGCTCACTCCTCGACGCAGATTTCCCGCTTCATGACCGCCATGAGGGTGCGGATGACCAGGGCACCGATGACAACGGTGGTGATACCCAGGAGCAGGCCGCCCAGACGCAGGAAGAACGCGCCCCCCGACTGGTGGAACATGGCCAGGGTGGCAATGGTGACGGCGGCCAGCGGGAAAGAGTACGCCCACCAGGACAGGAAGAACTTGAGGCGCAGGAACCACTTCACCTGAACGAACAGCAGCAGGGTGAAGAACAGGGCGCTGTTGTAGAGGATCTGGGCAAAGGCATCCAATTGCCCATTCAGCTGCAGGTAGGACAGGAAGCCCACGGCGGGCGGGGCGATGAGGATGAACAGGGTGGGCATCAGGCGCTCCGGCAGGCTGCCGTGGAAGATGACCCGGTAAAAGATGATGGCCAGCAAAATGGGCCAGAACACGATGCCCAGGCTGAAGAAGAACCATGAGATCTCCAGGGGGGCATGGGCCACGCCGGCGATGGGAACCAGGATATTGCCCACCACGGGGATGAACCAGGCCGGGTTGAGATGGGCAATGTCGAACTTGGTGTGGTGTACCCACTGGGTGACGACATAGAGGGTCAGGGCCAGGTGGGCCAGGCTTCCGACCGACCAGAGCAGGAAGGAGTAGCCGGTATCGTGGGGCAACCAGGCAATGGACAGCACCAGCAGACCGATGGTGATGGTGGGCACGAAGTTCATCTTGACCGGGTGGGTCCATTCCTTGGCCACGGCAGCACGGTACTTCATGGCCTTGACCGCATAGAGGCCGATCACCAGGATGAACAACAGGGTGGTTGCCCCCAGCAACACCGGGCTGACGCGCAGGCCCAGATGCAACAATTCCTCGGCGCGGCTCCAGGCAATGGTGAGGCCGCCCAGGCCCATGATCATGGCAAACCAGGCCACGGGGAAATGCTGAAGACGCGGGGAGGCGGAATCGTGAGGGGCAGTATCGTTCATATGTTCACTGGAATCAGGTTGCCCCCCTCCGGGCGGAGGGGGGGTACTGCGGGGGCAGGTCCGGTTGAGTACATACCGTCCGTACCCGTTACGCTGCCCGGACCTTGGCGATCACAAGGGTCGCTGGATGGAAATGGCGCCCCTCAGCATGTTGGGCAGGTAGCCGGTGGCCTTGTCGTTGGGATACTCCGTGGCCAGCCTGGCCTGGACGGCCGGTGGAATGGTCTCCGGGGTGCCATGGCAGGTCATGCACACTTCCTGCATGACCAGGGCCTTGGTGTAGCGGAAAGTGGACTTGCCGCCCTTGTGTACCACCCCCGAATACTCGACGGTATCCGGCCTTGCACCCTCCGCCAGTTGTTTTTCCATGGCCTTCAGGGCCTGGGTTTCCCAGGCATCGGGAACACTGTTGGGATTGCGGCTCTTGAAGGTGACCCGCTTGACCTGGATGCCATGGGTCTCGGCCACGCTCCTGGCAATGGCCGGGGCCTTTTCCTTGCACACCACGATGGCCTCGGCGGGACCCTTTTCCTGGATGGTGGTCTTCAGGGTGCCGCCCAGTTGTTTCATCAGGCTGCCGGCGGCCTTGCGGGCGTCGTCCTGCATGGCGGCCTGTTTTTCGGGGGACGGGGTGGTGGCACACGCGCCCAGCAGCAAAGCGCACAGACTGGAAAGGACGATGGTTTTTGTATGCATGTAAGTCTCCTCGCTAGGGTGAGTAAAGACCCCGTTGCCGGGGCAGAAGATAGACTTCAGGCCTGCAGGTGGTTGATGACCATTTCCAGGGCCAGGCGGGCTTCGTCCATGGCCTCCAGGGCGGCGGGCTTGTCCGTGACGGCAGCCACGGTATTGGGATTTTGCAGGGCAATGCGGGTCTTGCCTGTAGCGACTTCGTAGACGGCACAGCCGCAGGGCAGCAAGGCGCCCATGTCGGCGTCGGCCTCGATGACACGGCGGGCGTAGCCCGGGCCGCAGATGCCCAGGATGCGATAGGGGGGGATGGTGTGGTCCATCTTGGCCTTCATGATGGCCTGGACGTCCACTTCGGATACCACACCCATCTTCTGGGTGGTCAGGGCCTGCTTGAGGGCCTCGATGGCCTGGTCGATGGGCATGTCGAGTTCGGTGGTAAAGGCGTACATGAAATCTCCTGGAATCGCTATCTCAGGTTGAAAGGATGGCTGGGGCCGGCCTGGTTGCGCATGTGGTCGGCCACCTTCTGGAAGGCGGTGCCCAGCTCATCCCGCAACCGGGGATCGGGCACCACTTCATCCAGGGCCTGGCGCATGCACAGCATCCACTGGTCCCGTTCCGCATCCCCGATGGGGAAAGGCAAGTGGCGCCGGCGCAGCATGGGGTGGCCGTATTTTTCCACATATAGCTGGGGCCCACCCAACCAGCCGGACAGAAAGTCGAACAGCTTGTCACGGGAATGGCTCAGGTCCTCAGCATGGAGTTTCCGTATGCCATAGGTCTCGGGCAGTTCGTCCATGATCTGGTAGAACCGGGTTACCAGGCGCAGTACCGTGTCCTGGCCCCCGATACGTTCGTAATGAGTCTGCATGGGTCAATACCGGAAGGGTGTATCCATTCTAGTCGGCTTTGTGCTGGGCTAGTAGGCGCGCCTCATGAAGCAAGTCCATGGAGCGTCCAGAAAGAGGTCTGGCGGATTTCAGATGAGGCCTTGCTTGAGGCTTTCTCAGACATGGTGTCAGACAGAAAAAAACCGGCGAGAGGCAGGAGGAGGAGATATGGGCCCCTCGCCGTGTCCAAGAGGAGAAAGTCTGCAACCATCCTGGTCCGTGTTCCCACTTGTCCCGCGCGAAGAACCCGGTAGGTGTTACAGGTTGCACACATTCTTTAGCATCAACCGTGCCAACATGACATTCCCGGCACAGAATATTCATTGTTCATTCATTTTCAATAAGTTAAAAAAAAGTGCAGCGCCGGGCCCACCCCATACCTGCGGGGGCAAGGGCGGAAACACAGGGCACACCGCTGTCACGATTGACATTCTTGACATCCATGACTGCCATCATTGACGGAACACCCTGAGATAATGGCCCTCAAAATACCGCTTGAGCCAATGGAACACGCCCAGGGAAGGAAACAGCAGGGAGCGCTTCAAGTCGCGGTAGACCAGGATCCCGGCATCCATGGTATCGACGATGCAGATCAGCTCGGGGCGCGGCCTGTGGCTGGGGGCCTGGCCGGCCAGTTCCAGGATCAGGTTGCGCACCGCCGCCTTGGCTTGCAGGTCGGCCATATGGGCCTGCTTGGGCAGCCAGTCCGGACCGGGGAAACTGCCCGCATCCCCGGCCACGTAGACCCGTTCCAGTCCGGGCACGCGACAGAACTCGTCGGCCTGGATGAAGCCTCCGGGCGACTGGGGCAGGCCGCTCTCTGCCAACCAGGCAGGGCCGGTCAGTCCGGGCATGAACAGGATCAGATCGGCGTTGACATGGCCACCCTCGGTATCCACGCCCCGCTCCGAAAACCCCAGGGGCTTGTGGCCCAGGTGGGTGTCGATCCGGCGCCGGGCCATCTCGCCCAGCAGACCGGTGACCGCCTTCCCCCCCAGGCGCTTGCCCGGCTCGGCCGCCGCATTGAAAAAGGTCAGCTCGATCCGCTCCCGCTTGCCCTGCCGGCGCAGGTAGGTGTCCAGGCCGAACAGCAACTCGAACATGGGCCCGCCCCGCATGGCCGAAGGCTCCTTGGGATTGCCGCCGAAACCCAGGGCGATCCGGCCGCTGTCCAGGGCATTGACCCGGTCCCGGATGGCTTCGGCCGAGGCCACGCCTTCACACAGGGTAAGCGCATGCTCGATACCGGGCAGCCCCTTCAGAAAGCGGCCGCCGGTGGCGACGATCAGGGCGTCGTTGGCCACTTCGCCCTGGTCGGTCAGCACGGTCCGGCCCGAGGAAGCCAGGCCCGTCACCCGGGCCGCCTTGAAGGTGACATCGTGATCCCGGAAAAACCGTTCCAGGGGCAAGACCAGGTCCGGCCCGGTACGCACGCCGGTCGGCACCCAGATCAGGCTGGGCAGGTAGACGAATTCGGCCTTGGGCGCCACCAGGGTGATGGGCGAACGGACGCCGCGCCGTCGCAGTTCACGCACAGCGGTCAGGGCAGCAAAACCTGCCCCCAGGATGACGATGTGAGCTTGAGTCATGGAGTAGAAGTTCCTTGGTGCAAATCGGTATCCCAATGCCGGTTCTCCGGCATCAGGCGCTGCATGGCCAGCCCGCCCAGAAAGGCGAACACCAGCAACCAGAAAGAAAGAACCAGGCTGTAGGCCAGGCCAAAATAGTGGATCAACAAGGGCAGCATGGGCAGCTTGATGGCCCGGGCATACAAGAAGGCAGCGGCCAGGCCGGGGCGCACCCCCCGCCGCATCATCTGGCCGGCCAGGGCATACCAGGGCCAGGGCGGCCCTGCCGCCAGGACCCCGGCCCCCAGGGCGATGAACCAACCGCGTTTGCCGCCCTCCCGGCCCATGTGCCGCTCGATCCAGGGCTTTTCTGAAAACAGGTTGGCAATCAAGAGAAACAGGAAAACCAGGACCAGGGCAGGCAACACCTCCAGCAACAATCCGGCGAAACGTGACCAAGCGGGTGCCAGGAGTTCGGGCCTCAATAGGGCCAGGACCAGCCAGGCCAGGGTGACCGCCCCCAGAAACCACCAGCGGCCCTGACTGCGCCGGGCGCCGGACCTCATTTCAGAACGTGCCTGATCCATCTTGCCTGCCACCTCATTGGCCACATCATTGGCCTCCTCATTGCCACCCCGGCTCTGCCGTCTCATGCCAGCCGCCCCATGCTAAACGCCACCAGCAAGCCCACGGCAATGGCCGCCATAAACGCCAAGCCGTTGCGGATCATGGCAAATCGGTGGCCCGCCATCATGGCCTCGGCCGGCAGGTGAATGACCCCGACACTGACCCAGCTGACAATCAGGGCAGTCACGGCAGCCAGCCCGACGCCCGCCCCCAGCAGTTCCCCGCCCAGCACATAGCTGATCATGGGCTGACCAATGGCAATGCCACCGTAGACCGCGCCCAAGACGGTATCCAGGACCAGGCCGTGACCGAACAGACGGGCCGAGATGGCCTCGGGAAACAAGGTCAGCAGCAGGCTGATCAACAGCAGCATGCCCAGCAGGATGGGCACCATGCCGGCGAAATTGGCCAAGGTCTTGACCAAGGCCAGCCTGAAGGCCACTGACATAAACACACCCCCTTGCGCGCTACACTCAGCCCCCCAGAGGGGCGAACAGACCTTCAGGACAGCCGGTCCGGACGGACCTGAAGGATCGTAAACTCGGACACGGCTTATTGTTTCACATCAAGCGCGCCAGGCGGGCAAGAAGCCGGGCCAGGATCAGGCCGCGCGACGCAGTCCCTGGACCCAGGCCTGCATGGCCTCGTTGGCTGGCTGCATGGGTGCTTCCATGAAGCTGACCACAAACCTGTCGCCCTGGTCCGCCACACCGATGGCGCGGGGCCTGACCGCCAGGACCTGGGGATTGGGCAGGGCGAAGCCGAAGCAAAAGATGACATCCACGGCCCCGACGATGCCCTCGGCGATCTCGCCCCCCAGGCCCCGGGTGTGGGCGTAGTGGTCGAACACGCCGATGAAGGCCACCTTCGGCTTTTCGGCAATCCTGTCTTTCAGATAGGCGACCACATCATCGATGGTCTGGCAGGCGGTTTCGTCCTTGCCGATCTCGGCAACGAACACGGGATACTTGTCTTGCAGGAGGGTCTGTTTCACGTAGTTTTCCTCAGGGGTTATTCGAGTGATCGAGGGGAAATTGAAAGGGCTGTGCTATCGAAGCATGGCTATGGGCGTGGCCGTGGTCATGGGCGTGGCCGTGGAGCTCCGGCGGAATTTCCACCAGGCTGCCATCCAGCCAGGCAGCCACGGCACGCTCCGGGTCACTCTCGGCAGTGGCCACCGCCAGGATGCCCTTCTGCTTGAGACGCTGCTGCAACCCTGTCCCCATGCCTCCGGCGATGAGCACATTGACGTCCTGGAGCGGGTGGCTGCCCGAGCCATGACTGGCATGGAAGGTCTGATCCATGGGCAGCTCCAGCAGCCGCTTGCCCAACACCTCGGCGCCCTGGACATCGAACAACCAGAACTTCCGGCACTTACCCGCATGCCCGGTCACGGTCTTGCGATTTTGACTGGCGACGGCGATTTTCATGTCAGCTCCGCACGGCCGGCCCGAAGGAGCTGACCTCCCCCTTGGGGGGAAGTGAGCGCAGCGAACAAGGGGGCCGTTCCCTCCAGCTCCGCACGGCCGGCCCGAAGGAGCTGACCTCCCCCTTGGGGGGAAGTGAGCGCAGCGAACAAGGGGGCCGTTCCCTCCAGCTCCGCACGGCCGGCCCGAAGGAGCTGACACCCCCCTTGGGGGGAAGTGAGCGCAGCGAACAAGGGGGTCGTTTTCATATCAGTGATCCGTTTCTTTATTCTGCATGGCACATTCCCGTGCCTCGCACTGCATGCCGCTGAAAATGGCCAGCAGCACGGCGAGACTGGCACCCAATACCCAGGCGAAATACCACATGGTGGCGTCCTTTCTCAGTAAGCGGCCTTGTCATGGGCCTTGATGAAATCCGTGGTGATCTTCCCGGCCATGACCTTGTAGGCCCAGGAGGTGTAGAAAATGATCAGGGGCATGAAAATCACCGTGGCCCAGAACATCAGGCCCAGGGTGAGGTGACTGGACACGGCATCCCATACGGTCAGGCTGGAACGCGGGTCACTGCTGGAAGGCATGACGAAGGGGAACATGGCCACTCCGGCGGTGCCGATGATGCCGGCCATGGCCAGGCTGGAAGCGACGAAGGCGGTGAGCGGCTTGCGCAGGTAGGCCAGCACCACGCCGGCCAATCCTCCCAGCACCCCCAGCGCCGGCAGGGCCCAAAGCAGGGGCTGGGCATTGAAGTTATCCAGCCAGGCCCCCACCTGGATGACCACGCTCTTGTCCATTGGGTTGGGAAGCGCACCGGGGTCCACGCTTGAGGTGATCACGAACCCAGGCAGACCTGCCACGAAGAAGCCCGCCAGAATGAAGGTGGCGATCATGACCAGGCCGCTGAGCATGGCCCAGATCCGGGTGCGTTCAAAGATCGCACCTTCGGTACGGTGCATCAGATAGTTGGCGCCCTGGAAGGTGATCATGGCCGAGCTGACCACCCCGGCCAACAGGGCGAAGGGATTGAGCAACTCCCAGAAGGTGCCGGTGTAGTAAGAAACCAGGTTGTCGTCGAAGTGGAATGGCACCCCCTGGAGCAGGTTGCCGAAGGCGACCCCGAAGATGACCGGGGGCACAAAGCCTCCCACGAACAAGCCCCAGTCCCAGGTCGTGCGCCAGGTCGTGTTTTCGATCTTGGACCGGTAGTCGAAACCGACCGGGCGGAAGAACAGCGCCCAGAGCACCGCCAGCATGGCCCAGTAGAAACCGGAGAAGGCAGTGGCGTAGACCAGGGGCCAGGCGGCGAAAATGGCTCCGCCACCGGTGATGAACCAGACCTGGTTGCCGTCCCAATGGGGACCGACGGTGTTGATGACCACCCGGCGCTCCAGATCGGTCTTGCCGACGAAGGGCAACAGGGTGCCCACACCCATGTCGTGGCCGTCCATGATGGCAAAGCCGAGCAGCAACACGCCCACCAGCAGCCACCAGATGATTTTCAGGCTTTCATAATCGAGCATCGATATTCTCCAGTGGTCAGGCAGCCGCCGTCTCGTGGTGGTATTTCCCGGTGCCCAGGGAACTGGGGCCCAGCCGGGCGAACTTGAACATCAGATAGAGTTCTGCCACCAGAAGCAGGGTGTAGAACCCCAGGAAACCCGCCAGAGAGCCATACAGGCTGCCTTCGCTCAGGGTGGACACGGACAGATGGGTGGGCAACACCCCGAATATGCTCCAGGGCTGGCGACCGTATTCAGCCACGAACCAGCCCATCTCGGCGGCAATCCAGGGCATGGGAATGAACCAGACCGCCCAGCGCAGCAGCCATGTTTTCTCGACAAAGGTGTTTTTCAGGGAGTACCAGAAGGCCAGCCCGAACAGCAGGGCAAAGGCGAAGCCCAGGACCACCATGATGCGGAAGGTCCAGAACAGCGGCGCCACCTGGGGCACGGTGTCATGGGCCGCCTGCTGGATCATGGCGGGCGTGGCCTGGGCCACGTCCGGGCTGTATTTCTTCAACAGCAGGCCGTAACCCAGGTTCTTCTGATGGGCATCGAACACCAGCTTCGCATCCGCGTCGTCCTTGTTCTTGCGCAGCCGTTCCAGCGCCTTGACGGCCAGGATGCCGGACTCGATGCGTTCCAGGTTCTGGGCCCGGATCTCCTTGATGCCCGGGATCTGCTCCGTGGTGGAACGGGTGGCGATCAACCCCAGCACCCAGGGGATTTCGACCTGCCAGTCATTGCTCTGGGTGGCATCGTTGGGCCATGCCAGCAGGTTGAAGCCGGCCGGAGCGGGTTCGGTCTCCCACATGGCCTCGATGGCGGCCAGTTTCGATTTCTGCGACTCGGTCATGGCGTAGCCCGATTCGTCCCCCAGGACGATGACCGACAGGGCCGAGGCAAAACCGAAGGCGGCGGCGATGCGGAAGGAACGGCGGGCGAATTCCACATCCCGCCCCTTGAGCAGGTACCAGGACGAGATGCCCAGCACGAACATGGAGCCGGTGACGTAGCCGGCCGAGACGGTATGGACGAACTTGGCCTGGGCGGTGGGATTGAACATCACGTCCCAGAAGCTGGTCAGCTCCATGCGCATGGTGGTGTAACTGAACTCCGCGCCCACGGGGTCCTGCATCCAGCCATTGGCGATCAGTATCCACAAGGCCGACAGGTTGGAGGCCACCGCCAGCAGGGTGGTCACCAGCAAGTGCTTGTGCCTGGACAACTTGTCCCAGCCGAAGAAGAACAGGCCGATCAGGGTGGACTCCAGGAAGAAGGCCATCAGGCCCTCGATGGCCAGGGGGGCGCCGAAGATGTCGCCCACGTAGTGGGAGTAATAGGCCCAGTTGGTGCCGAACTGGAATTCCATGGTGATACCGGTGGTGACGCCCAGGGCAAAATTGATCCCGAACAACTTGCCCCAGAACTTGGTCATGTCCTTGTAGATGGTCTTGCCGGTGACCACGTAAATGGACTCCATGATGACCAGCAGGAAGGAGAGGCCCAGGGTCAGGGGCACGAACAGGAAGTGGTACATGGCCGTGGCGGCAAATTGCAGCCGGGACAGTTCGATCATGGTTTCAGTCATGGGGGACAGCACTCCCGGGTTGGTTCAACAAGGCCTGGGCAGTGCCAGCACTGCCAGGATTGACAGGAGACGAAAAGAACAGAAGCTTGATGGTGATGATCAAGACCAGCTTGATCGCCAGAATCACGGCCAGCTCCCTGGCCAGGGGACGACGCCTGAAAAACGGCATGGTGGGCTCCTAATTGTGCTCACGGGGGGTCCAGCACGATTTGTGCCAGGCCTGTCGAGTGGCTCGAAAACCCGCATGCCACCTGGTCCGGCAATCCAATTACCATCCCATCTGAATGGGCATTGCACAAAAACTCAGCTTGCCACAGGAGCAAAATTGACAACAATGTCACTCATGTCGCCACATTTAGAGATATCTGTCATGAATGACACATTCGGGGATGCCAGTCCCGCCTCGTTGCCTCCGGAACTGGAATCCCTCCTGGAGGCCATGCCCGAACCCCGCATCGTGGTGGATACCGAGTACCGGATCCTGGCCACCAATCGCGCCTACCGGCGTGAATACGGCGGCTCCCAGCACCTGCTCGGCCGCACCTGCTACGAGGTGTCCCACCACTTCGACCGCCCCTGCGATCAGTGCGGCGAATCCTGTCCCCGCCAGGCGGCCCTGAAGAGTGGCCAACCCAGCCGGGTCCTTCACCTGCACCACACCCCCCATGGGGAAGAACACGTGGACGTGGAACTGATCCCCATCAAGGATGACCAGGGCCGCATCCGCTATTTCATGGAAACCATGAACCCCCTTCGGGAACTGGGCCGGGCCGGAGGCCCCCAGGGCATGGTGGGCCGTTCGCCGGCCTACAACCGGATGCTGGAACTGATCAACCGGGCGGCACCGGCCATGACCGCCGTGTTGCTCCTGGGCGAATCGGGCACCGGCAAGGAACTGGCCGCCCATGCCCTGCACAGCCTGAGTCCGCGGGCCAGCAAGCCCTTCGTGCCGGTGGATTGTTCGGGCATGACCGAGACCCTGTTCGAATCGGAATTGTTCGGTTATGAAAAGGGCGCCTTCACCGGCGCCAACCAGCGCAAGATCGGCCTGGTGGAAGCTGCCGCCGGAGGTACTCTGTTCCTGGACGAACTGGGGGACATTCCCCTCAATCTGCAAGTCAAGCTGCTGCGTCTGCTGGAGACCGGCACCTTCCGACGGGTGGGGGGCGTGGAAACCCTCCGCGCCGACTTCCGCCTGGTGGCAGCCACCCATCGCGGGGTGAAGGACATGGTGGAGACCGGCGCCTTCCGGCGCGATCTGTATTACCGGATATCCGCCTTCCCCATCCCCCTGCCGGCCTTGCGGGAACGACGCGAGGACCTGCCCCTGCTGATCGAAACCATGCTCCAGCGCCTGGCGCCGGACCGGGCCCTGCAAGTCAGCCCCGGCGCCTTGAGCCTGCTCCAGGGCTACAGCTTCCCCGGCAACATCCGTGAATTGCGCAACATCCTGGAGCGGGCGGTATTGCTGGCCGACGGCCATCGCATCGAGCCCCAGCACCTGCCCGACGACATGATCCATCCCGGCCTGACACAACCGGCCCGCACCCTTCCCGCCCCCGAGACCATCCTGAGCCTGGATGAGGCCGAACGGCGCTACGTGCACTGGGCCCTGGACCAGGTGGACGGGGACAAGAAGGCCCTGGCCGAGCGCCTGGGGATCAGCGAGCGCACGCTTTACCGTAAACTCACCCTGTGACGGACATTGATCCAATCCCCCATTTTCCGATTAAAATAGTCAAGTATTCTTTCCTCCGGAGTCACCATGAACCAGGCCCTACCCTCCCAAGACCCCGAAAAGGTCATGCATTCCATCATCCAGCGCATCGCCACCGGCCCCGAACTGTCCAAGGACATCAGCCAGGAAGAGGCCCGTCTGGGCATGCAGGCCATCCTGGAGGGCAAGATCGACCCGGTCCGGGCCGGCATCTTCTTCATCGCCCTGCGCATGAAGCGGGAGACCATGGATGAGAACAAGGGCATCCTGGACGCCATCCTGGAGGCCACCGACCGAGCCACGGCCGACGTGGACGAGGTGGTGGACATCGCCGACCCCTACGACGGCTACAACCGCTGCCTGCCCGCCGCGCCCTTCCTACCGGCCCTGCTGGCCGAACTGGGGGTGCCGGCGGTGAATCACGGCCTGGATGCCGTGGGCCCCAAGTACGGCGTCACCGCCCGCCATGTACTGCACGCCGCCGGCGTGCCCGTGGACCTGAGCCCGGCCCAGGCCGCCCAGCGCCTGTCCGACCCCGCCCTGGGCTGGGCCTACGTGGACCAGAAGCAGTTCAACCCCCGGCTGCACGACCTGATAGACCTGCGGGTGCGCATGATCAAGCGTCAGGCCATGACCACCATCGAGACCGAGAACAAGCCCATCGTGGGTCGCAAGCGCACCCACTTCGTCACCGGCTACGTACACAAGCCCTACCCGCCCATCTACGCCCAGCTGGCCCGCCATGCCGGCTTCGACAGCGCCCTCATCGTGCGCGGCGTGGAGGGGGGCGTGATCCCCTCCTTGCGCCAGCCCGGCAAGGCCACCTATTTCCAGGACCGGGGCGAGGAGATCGAGATGGACATCAATCCGGCCGACCTGGGCATAGAACAGACCGTGCGCGCCGTGCCCTTGCCCGACGACCTGCCCAAGTCGGACCGGGCCGGCGATGAAGTAGCCATCATGGTGGATGTCCAGGCCACTGCCCAGGCCGCTGCCCGGGCCGGCCTGGCCGCCCTGAAAGGAGAAAAGGGCCCCACCTACGATTCCCTGGTCCTGGCCGGCGCCCTGATCCTGCATCACGTGGGCCGGGCCAAAACCCCACGGGAGGGCGCCGATCAGGTCCGGGCCGCCCTGGACAGCGGCCGCGCCGCCGCCCGGGTGCGCTGATGGAGCCCCGCTACCAGGCAGTCGCCCGGGCCGACGAACTCCAGCCGGGCCAGATGAAGCGCATCGAGCTGGACGGGCGCAAGCTCCTGCTATGCAACGCCGAGGGCAGCCACTATTGCGTGGACGAGATGTGCAGCCACGAGGACTACTCCCTCTACTTCGGCTGCATCCAGGGCAAGAAGCTCAAGTGCTCCCTGCACGGCAGCTACTTCAACCTGGAAGATGGCCGGCCCCTCAACGAGCCGGCGGACTGTCCCCTGCGCACCTACCCGGTGCGGGTGGTGGGCGGTCAGGTAGAGGTGGCCGCTCCGGGTTGATCGCGCCCCGGCGACATGCCGGCGGATGACGCCGGCATGCCCGGCTCGTCACGGGCAAGGCCGAGGGGATAAACGAAGGGCAGGGTATGGGCGAGGGCCAGTGCAAGCGCAAGCCGCGAGCCCGGTCACTTCTTCCATACCTTGATGGAACTCATGGTGTCATTCCACCAGCCGCCCAGCTCCACTTGCTTGATGCTGTCATAACTGGCGTTGTCGATGTCCTTGGTCTTGCCCTTGAAGTCCTTGTGCTGATAAATCCTGACCCGGGTCCGGGTGCCCAGGGTGATGCATGAGGCCTTGTCATTGAAGGCGGACCCCACATAGCTGTAGGTGATCCCCGGCTTGTCCTGGAACACCATGTAGCCTTGGGCCCCCGGCGCAGTGCAATCGGATCGGTTATAGGCGACGGCTTCCCCCATCACCGGATTCATCTTGTTGGTATTCGAGTCCCATTGGGCACCCAACGCGCTCCCGGCACCCAACATGGCCGCCGTGGCAATGGCAATCTTGAGCAATGTCCTGTGTTTCATGATGACCTCCTGCTGATCGCCCGACGGGGCGACGATTCCTTACTTCATCTATAGCCCGACAGCAGAAGGAATGGGGCAGAGAACACGGGTGTGCTGGAAATATCTTGGGTCCCCAAGGGGACAGGGGCGGCAAACCCTAGGGCCTATAGGCCGAGGGAATCTCCCAAGCCTGCCAGGGTGGCCACACCCAGGAGGACAAACAGGGCGGCCGCAATGCCATGGACCAGCCGCACCGGCAGCCGATCGGCCATGCGATGGCCCAGCAACACGGCAGGCACATTGGCGATCAGCATGCCCAGGGTGGTCCCCGCCACTACACCCACCAGGTCCTGGTACTGTGCCGCCAGGGCCACGGTGGCCACCTGGGTCTTGTCCCCCATTTCGGCCAGGAAAAAGGCCACCAGCGTCGTACCGAAGACGCCCAGCTTGAGCAGCCGGGTATCGTCCTCATCCAGCTTGTCCGGGATCAACATCCAAACCGCCATGGCCAGGAAGGACAGGCCCAGAACCCAGCGCAGGGTTTCCGGCGCCAAAAGGGCGGGAATCCAGGCCCCCAGGGCCCCGGCGAAGCCGTGATTGACCAGGGTGGCCACCAGAATGCCCAGGATGATGGGCATGGGTTTGCGAAACTTGGCCGCCAAGACCAGAGCCAGGAGCTGTGTCTTGTCGCCTATTTCTGCCAAGGCGACGATGCCGGTGGAAATGAGAAAGGCGTCCATGGTGGTTGTACCTGGTAATGTAGGAAACCCAGGGCCGGCCTGGGCTGAGGCAGGACCGGGGGCAAGGGGGGCGATTATGGCGACTCGTGAAACCCCTGACAAACATTCCGGAGCCCCAGGCTTCATTCCGGCCCGCGTGCCGGCTGGGGCAGCCCTGGACCATGACCTAGCGCCAGTTCTGACTGGCCAATACTGACATTCCTGTCACAAAGACATCAATAATTCCTATATGGATACATTTGTCCTGTATTTCAATTCACTGTTTTTAAATAGTTATCCCTTCATTTCCCAACGAATTGGCCAATGGCACATAAGTTGCTTTTATGCCCCCAAGTTTAATTCGTATTTAATAATTTACTGATATGCCTGCTCCCCTCCTCCCCCGATCCCTCCAAATCATTATTCCCCTCCTGGCCATGCTGTTGCTGCCCATGGCGGCCGGCGCCAAGGAGCCCCCCATTGCCACGGGCAAGATGCTGGGCGACACCTGCGCCTCCTGCCACGGCACCCAGGGAAAAAGCTTCGACGAGTACATGCCCTCCCTGGCCGGCATCGACCGCCAGCAGCTGATCCTGGCCATGCAGGACTACCGGGCCGACCGACGCGCCAGCGTGGTCATGAACCGGGTCGCCAAGGGCTACAACGATCGCGAGATCGAAGCCATCGCCGATTATTTTTCCAAGATCAAGTGAGGGACCACCATGACCATGACCCGACGTGAACTGATCAAGGCCCTGGGAGGCCTGGGTGCCCTGGCCTTGACCGACGCCCCGGCCCTGGCCAAGAGCCGCAGCAAGAAGGCCCATGTCGTCATCGTGGGCGGCGGCATCGGTGGCGCCACCGCCGCCAAGTACCTGCGCCTGGCCGCACCCGGGGCCAGGATCACCCTCATCGATCCCACCCGCCGTTTCGTCACCTGCCTGCGCAGCAACGACGTGGCCGTGGGCCACATGACCCTGGACGACATCACCTTCACCTACGATGCCCTGCGCACCAAGTACCGGGCGAACATCATCCATGACCGGGTGATCGGCTTCGATCCGGACAAGAAGACGGTCCAGATGGACGCTGGCGGCAAGCTGGGCTACGACAAGCTCATCGTCTCCCCCGGCATCGACTTCATCTATGGCGATGTGGAAGGCTACAGCCGGGAGGCCGCCACCACCAGCATGCCCCACGCCTGGAAGGCCGGCCCCCAGACCCTGCTGCTCAAGAAGCAACTGGAGGCCATGCCCCAGGGCGGCACCTTCCTCATGGTGTCGCCGCCCAATCCCTTCCGCTGCCCCCCTGGCCCCTACGAGCGCGCCTCCCTGGTGGCCGAGTGGTTCCAGAAGCACAACCCGAAGGCCAAGGTGGTCATCCTGGATCACAAGGATGCCTTCACCAAGGACGGTCCCTTCAAGAAGGCCTGGGAACGCCTGTACGGCTACAACAGCGACAACTCCATGATCGAGTGGATTCCCGCCGCCCAGGGGGGCAAACCCCTGCGGGTGGATGCCGCCAACAGGACGGTCATCGCGGGTGCCGGCAGTTTCCAGGCCGACGTGGTGAACTACATTGCCCCCCAGCGGGCCGGGACCATCGCCTTCCGCATGGGCCTGACCAACCGGGAGGGCTGGTGCCCGGTGAACCGGCGCACCTTCGAGTCCGAGATCGTCAAGGATGTCTTTGTCATCGGGGACGCGGCCATTGCCGACGCCATGCCCAAGTCCGGCTACTCGGCCAACTCCCAGGCCAAGGTGGCAGTCCAGGCCATCGCCGACCAACTGGCGGGCAAGACCCCGGGCGAGCCTTCCATGATCAACGTCTGCTACAGCCTGGCCGGCCAGGACTATGGCGTCTCCATCGCCGACATCTTCAAGGTGGTGGACAACCGCATCGTCAAGCTGCCTGCCTCGGGCGTATCCCCCATCACCGACTCCCCGGCCCAGCCCCTGCTGGAGGCGGTGTACCAGCGTAACTGGCACCGCACCTTCGCCAACGACTGCTTTGCCTGAGCCATGTATCTATCCGAGACGCCCATGATGACCAAGATATCCCCCCTGCTGGCCGCCCTCTGCCTTGGCCTGGCCACCCCGGCCCTCGCCAGTGACACCAAGACCTCCGCCCCCACCCTGGAATGGGACAGCGCCGAACTGGAACAGGCCCTGGCCCACGTGGCCCAGGGCAACCCGGAAGAAGGACAGCGCTTGCACCATTACCTGTATTGCTCCGCCTGCCACGGCACCGACGGCAACTCCCCCTCGCGCAACTGGCCCAGCCTGACCGGCCAGAAACCCGACTACGTGATGAAGACCCTGCTGGACTACAAGCAGAACATGCGCCGGGACCATTACCGCAAGGCCAACCTCATGACCCAGGTGGCCCAGTTGCTGGATACCCGGCAGATGGCCGACCTGGCGGCCTTCTATGCCCGCCAGCCGGCCCCGGTGGTACCGCCCCAGACCAACCACAAACTGGCCAAACAAGGGGCCAGGCTGGCCCAGCAGGGGGATGACAAGCGGGGCATTGCCGCCTGCTCGGGCTGCCACGGCGAAAAGGGCGAATCCGGCATCACCCCGGACACCCCCGCCCTGGCCGGCCAGACCCCCGAGTATTTCATCCAGTCCATGAAGATGTACAAGTCCGGCATGCGCACCTCGGACGTGGGCGGCGTGATGCGCATGTTCGCCCAGCCTCTCAAGGACAGTGAAATCGTCGCCCTGGCCCACTACTATGCCAGCCTGGGCAATGCCCAGGCCAGCGCCCGCCTGGCCCAGACCGAAGCCAGGTAAACCTGCCGGTCGCACCCTGTGGGGCCGGCTGAAGCCGGCCCTGCGATCCACCCATGCCCAGGAGCTGTTTGACGACAGCGCGGCGCATCCCCCTGACACACGCCTGAAACCTGGCCCCCCTAGGCTGTTCGTTCCTTTTCATTTCCATCAAGGATCGACATGCCCTCCTTCGCACCCTTCACGCCTGCCCTGCGCCCCCTGGCCCTGGGCCTGGTCCTGACCGGC
>DYHB01000024.1 GCA_020724415.1 Thiobacillus sp. | reverse complement strand
GCGGTAGCGCTCTACCCATTCCAGCAGGGGCAACTTGTCTGCTGGCCGGTTGGAGACGAGAATCTTCTGGGAGAGCTCAGTGACGAGCTTGGCCTGAAGATCAGGAGGCAGACTGTACTTCGGCATACTCCCCCTCTACTTCCTGCACAATCTCATGCTCGGGGTAGACCGCTTCGCCTGCATCGTTCAGAAGCGGGAAGAAGGATGAGAATTCCGATACGAACACGCGGCCGCGCTCAGCAGGGTCAGTGTAGCCATTGGCCCGCTGGAATGCGTAGTTGATGGCATCCATGACAGCGGACAGGAAATCCTGCTTGAGGGTGGCCTGGTCAAGCTCCTTGATGAGCTTAGCCGTCTTGGCGATCTTGCTGACCAGCTCGATGGCCCGCAGGCGAGTAGAGTTGGTCAGGTTATCGGCAGCCAGCATGTCGGCCAGCAGGATGCGAGCGATAGCCAGCTCCTCCTCCAGGTCAGGGCGACGGAAGTCATCCATGACACCCTGCCGTACAGCCTCAGCGTAGATTTCCCGCTGGGCCACGCTGAGCTGACGGGCATAGATGCCAAAGCGGGAGTTGTTGGAGACCTTGGGCTGAGCATTGGGTAGCTTAGTCTGGTGCTGGAGACAGAGAGAGGAGCCTCGGATGGCCCACTTCTTACATGATCGTCCCCCGGATGTCGTTGCCTGGCACTTAGTCGTGGGGGCCAATGACTTCTTGCGGATAGTTACAAGACTCATGCTTATGACTATAGGTCAAGGTGGGGCAAAAGGAAACCGCCCTCGGGGGAGAGGGCGGTGTCGTGAGGGGTCATCTGGGGCAACCGTCCAGACTGGCTTAAGTATAGCACAAAGAGGCCCAAGTGGTGAGCCTGGGCCTCTTCTGGAGGAGGTTAGGAGATGTCAAATGTTAACCCTTCTTATCCTGAAACGGACACTCCTACTCCTAACGGAGTAACAGGATCAGATGTTGCAGCGCTTGCAGTTGGAGTAGCCCATGCCAAACCAGGATGGGCCAGGCGGGGAATGCAGCACGAGCTCACCCTTGGCCTGATCCAGGTTGCAGGCCTCGCGGGTGAGGATGCCGCCGTCATCCTGCATCACTCCCTTGTGAACCTTCTTAGTGTTCTTGGTGATGAGCCAGACCGTCTCCACGAGTCCTCCCTACTTGCAGACCCTGAGCCACTCGCCCAGGGTGATAAGGAACCACTGGATGCAATACATGATGAAATGCCAAAGGATCATGACAGGAGGCCTGTAGCCAGGAGGGTAGCCTTCTCGTCGTCCGTGAAGTGCAGGTCCCAGTAGGGTGTAGCCGGGTCCTCCCACATCCACATCTTCATGGGGCTGCCGTCGGGCTGGTCCGGATGGCCGAGGCCCAGGCTGTGCCCGATCTCGTGGGCGTTGGCCATGATGATCTTGTCGTAGATGTGCGGGTCCTTGAGCGGCCAGGCCGAGGCTGGCCAGCCCATTGAAATAAGCTTGCTGGCGCTGTAGCCGCAGGCGAGCCAGAGCATGACGTCGCCGCCGATGTTGGTGCCAGGCCCGCCAGGGACAGGGCCACTCTGCGTGCAGCCCCAGTTCTCGCAGCCGACAGCGCCACCCATGCCGACAGGGTTGCCTTCGTGCTGGATGCTGTAGTGGATGCCCTGCCAGTCGAACTCCTGTGGGTTCGGGGTCATGGGGGGATGGAAGTAGGCGAAGGCGTAGATGTAGGGCTGGCGGCAGTAGCTCTGGCCCTTGAGCTGCGTCTCCATCACGGCGTCGCGAACGATGTTGCCGCCGTTCCAGATGGTGATCGGATAACGGGCCTGTATCTCCGCCCATGTAAGCGACCCGGTGTATCCCCTCGGGCTGGCCACCTGGAAGGTCTTGCCCAGTTCAAGGCGGTAATACTCTGCTGTGCGCTGGTGCAGGTGGAAGAGCCAGTAGTCCCAGCGCGTAGGCTTCCGGAAGCCTTTGGGCGAGAAGCCGATAGGTTGAAGTATCAGCTGTGTCATCGTGCCCTCCAGCAGTATCTGGCGCTGTAAATCCCGTCACTGACCCGCTCACAGGTGCGGCTGGTCAGCCACCTGAGATAATCGCCACTCGCCCCGCAGTAGCGCTGGTGCGTCTGGTCGCTGGCCAGGTCGGCACCCGCCCCGAAGTAGGAGTAGCGCTCAGGGACGCCCAGCGCCTCGAAGCGGACTACCGTCCGCACGGCATTACCAAGCGCCTGGCCTGGCCCGCCCTGGTGCGGCACCACCGGCAGGCTGGCCTGGTCGTCATACTTTGGCCCGTCCACACAACCGGAAGCGCAGCGGAAGCGCCCTTCAGTCCACTGCTTGTTGACGGGCAGGATCAGCGAGAAGTCCGGTCCCGCCGCCGCGTCGAACGTGACACGCACGGAAGGCTGGTAGCGCCTGGGCTGGCAATACTGATACCACCAGACATGCATCCCCCGGTCGGCCCAGAGCGGTATCTCGATGCTGCCGTAGCCGCTGGCCTCGGCGTGGTCGTCCACGTCCCAGACGACCTGCTGGGTATTGGTTACGCAATCAGCAGGGTCGCCATCCAGGTAGCAGGTGTCAGGAGTTTGCTGCTCTACGTTACCCTGCGTAGAGGGATTGCGGGTTATCAGCAGGGCCAGGGCGGCAGCCAGAAACAGGAACTTCATGGCGTCAGTGAGGGAGTAGGCTCGCCCTGCCGGGCAACAGTCTTTATGTGCGCGAACACTGCCGGGGAGACCTCGACATAGTTGACGCCAGAGCGGCCGCCCATGAGTTCGAGCGTCGTTGGGTTGGCGACATGGTGCAGGGAGTAGGTAATCTTGGACGGTGTTGACCAGATTACCCGCCAGGTCAGCAGGTAGACAGCACCGGAGTCGGCAGGCTTGATGAACACTCCTGCATCAGCCCGCTTGCCATGCTCGGCCAGCAGGGTGTTGATGATGTAGTCGTCGGATTCCTGAAGGAACTGCGCGACGGTGCGCCCGTTCAGGATGTCCTTAGTGCCGATGAGTTCCTCCAGGACCTCCCGGAGCTCTTGTTTGGTGGCCATATCGAACCAGTCCTCCTCACCTAGGTTGGCCTTAAGCAAGGCCATGAACTTAGCTTCGTCGAACATCTTGCCCGGATCAGACTTGCCTAGCTTAGTGCCATTGGCCGTGCGGTCGTGCCGGGTGATTCCTGCCGGGACAGGGAACCTCTGGACGGGCCTGAGGTCCAGCATGAGAGGCGGGATGTTGTGTGTCTTGCAGTCTTTGGCCACTTCCTGGGCCAGGCGGATGTACTGGGCCTCGGTGAACGGGTAGTTGTCATTGGGCTGGGCCACCTCATAGGAGATGGCGTAGGCGTCAATCAGGAACTCGGTAGGGTAGCCAATGCTGCCATAGCCTGCCGACCAGTGGGGAACCTGAGAGTCGTCCAGGGCAATGCAGTGCTCGCCGTTAGGGCCAATGATCCGGCTGGCCATGCTACCAGGGTTGTTGGGGCTCTGGAACCAGTTCTTGGTAGCAATGTACTCCCAACCTGCGGACGAGGTGCCACCCCGAGTGGCATGGATAATGACAATGCGGACAGGCTGAGTGCGTGGCCCCCAGAGGTGCGAGGGCACAGTGATACGCTCAGTGATCATAGCTGGCTCCAGCCCCAAAGCCCTGCGTCCATATCCGTCTCGGCATGACAGGGGAAGCAGAGAATCTCGATGTTGTCATCCTCATTGTTGAAGGTGTCACCATCCTTGTGATTGCGGGTCAGGATGGTTTCCCTGCGGGAGATGCCGCAACGCTCACAGCGTGAGTCTGGGGTGATGCGGTACTTGCGCTGAGCCCGCTTTCGCGCTGACTTCCGCGTTGTCATGCCCTTAGTTTAGGACGACCCTTACCACCCTACAAGCTCTACCCGTAGGGTAGGGGTATCCGTTTCTGGCTTATACAGATTGACAGAAGATAGCACCTTGATGTATTGACAGCGCTTGCGTGGCCAGTTATATTGGAGGGCGTGTGGACTCGTGCTGCCCTACGTGCGGCCCGAGGGGAGGCGACCGGATGACTGACAAACTGGGTCTGCCGACAGCCCAATGGGAGAAGGGGAACTTTCTGGGGCACGGGGTTTGTGAGCATCGGACTACTGGCGGGCGGGCTTGGTGCTACAACTGTGAGGAGTGGTGCTACCCCAACGAGCCCTGTGTTCGCTGTAAGGAGCCCTTGACCCGTGCCCTGCTCGTGGAGGCGCTGGAGGTAATCGAGGACATGGAGGCCCGCGCTTTTAGCGGGAACATCTACTGTCCCACCTGCGGGAAGTGTGCGTGTCCTGACCACGGCCACACTCCCGACTGCAAGCTGGCCGCCCTGATGGGGAGGCTGAAGGAGGCGATTGGATAATGGCAACGAAACTGATATGCGACGGGTGCGATGCGGAGTCTCCTAACGCGGACGGCCTTCACGTAGCGAATCATTGGGTGAAGGTGAGCGCAGCCTGGACAAGCCGCCTGATTATAGGGTGGCAACGGCAAGAGGACTTCATATTTTGCCTAGACTGCGTACGACGCGCACTCGGGGCCATGTCAGGCGAAACGGCTACGGACTACTACGAGGAAGTGGGTAGGGAGATGGCAAAGGGGAGAGGTAGATGACTGCTCACGCTAACGTGAGTTGCCCGGAGGAGGTGACAACAAACATGACCTATGAGAAGTATCACTGGCGCGATGGGGTTTATTTTCGCCGCTCACAGGTGGATGAAGGCACCGTTGAAATTGAGATACCCGATTTTGACGACCCAAAGAAGGTTAATACGCTCTTTATTCCGCCGAGTGAGTGGGCGTCCATCGTCGCTGCTGTCTGCTGTGAGGGTGGAAACGCCGAGAGGTATCGTGAGGCTCTGGCACTACACATGAGGCCAGTAGAGTGAGTTGCCCGGAGTGCATCAGGCTGCTGGAGCGATGGCGTGTCACGCAGCACGGCACCGTTCTGCGAGTCACTACTGACGCCCACCTGGCCGAGCACAGCAAGGACTACGAGCCTGTGCCGGTCAAGTCCGACCCTGAGACGCTGGCGCGTGCCCACGAAGCGGTGGATGAGGACGCCCGCCAGATGACACAAAGGCTGATGGGCTCTGAGCCTGCCTGCAAGACCTGCGGCGGGAGCGGAAAGGTGGAACCCACCCACCTTCGGCATAACCACAGTGCAGGGTCAGAGTTCTGTCCTCGTTGTGAGGACTGGCCCTGCCCAGCCTGCACGAAGGAGGGGGAGTGAGCGCCTGCGATTGCGGGCTGCCTGCCGGGTCTGGGCACATGGATACCTGCTCATCCATCGAGGAGCCGGACTGGGTGACAAGCCCTGATTGTCCAGCCTACAGGGGCAAGGGCTGGGTGTTCTACCCGGATGACTGCGAGGCTACAGACTACCTACCTAACCAGAAGCAGTGTCTCTGGTGCCTGGAGGAGAGGCCGTGAGGGACTGGGAAGAGGTGGTCCTTGCCATCAATGACGCACAAAACCCGGGGGTGGAGGGAGATGCACTAGACTACCTGAGTGGCTCCCAGGTGGTTAGGGAGTGGTACATGAGCCTGCCGGACACTGACAAGTGCCTGCTGGCATACGATGCGGCCGACGCCTGCGAAAGTGACCTGCGGGAGGCCGTGGCGAAACCCTGGAAGTGGATGGCTGAGATGTACTGCCTGGCCAACATGGTGACTCCAATGGAGGCCTGGCACCAAATTGCCAGCATGTCAGTGGAGCCGGAGCAGATTGAGACGGGAGGGGGGATGCGTGATGTTATCGAGTCGCTCGAAGCTGCCGAGGAAAATTAGGTCCAAGCTCAGGAGGGCCCAGGAGGTCGCATCCTTGGCCGGGCTGGGCGAGGAGGCGCAACATGACGTGGAGCGCAGGATGTGGAACCGGGGGTTCCTGCGCAAGGCTGTCCGCGCCTTTGCCAGTGGAGACCCGTTTCGCCTGGAGCCCAGGCTCTCCGACCCACGCTGGCCCCTAAGCGAACACCCACCCCGCCCCGAGGAGGAGGTCTGGGGGGAGGAAATCGAGATGGACTGCACTGAGATAGGGGGCCGCCCGCTGCGGGTCAGGGTGCTGCCCAATGGACGGATCGAGATCGTGCGAGCGCCATGAGGAAAGGGATAGGCCTGCACCGCAAGAAGCTCTGCTGGCAGGTAAAGCCCGCACCCTGGTGGTGGTGGATTCCAGGACAGCGCCCCTTGCTTAAGGTGTGGAACTTCATTGCCTGCCACATCTGGGGGCACAACAAGACGGCTGTCGCTCTCTATTATGCTGGATACATCAGGCAATGGGAGGTAAAATGCTCAGACTGCATGGCCACACTCGACCCCTGGGCAGAAGTGTTCAGCGACTGGGAAAAGACCATACCTGAGAGGGTGGAAGCAACCGGGACCTTAAGGGAGCTAATTGACCAAGATGAGACAAGAAAGTAAACTTCCGGTGGGAGTGGCCCACGCTGTTGGCGAACCCGTTTCGGATGGCGCAACCTCTGAAATAGACCAGGCCCGAAAGGTGAGGTCCGGGCGCGAGCCCGTGGTGGACGTTAACAGTCGAATAGGGTCACTCCCTTGTTATGCCACTATCTACGCGGACCCACCCTGGCCGGAGGTGGGCGGGGGCCGGATTCGGCGGGGCGCTGACCGGCATTACCCCCTAATGAAGGTAGGCGAGATAGCCGCGCTCCCTGTTGGCCAGTGGGCACAGGAGGATGCTCATCTCTACCTGTGGGTGACAAACAACTACTTCCCTGATGGCCTGACCGTGATGAAGGCCTGGGGCTTCCGCTACGTCACGACGATCACCTGGCATAAGGACCGCTTCGGCCTGGGCCAGTATTTCCGTGGCAATTCAGAGCACTGCTTGTTCGGGGTGCGGGGAAGGCTGCCCTACCGGACGCGGCCGGATGGCAAGCGGGCACAGGGCGTAACCTGCTTCTCGGCTCCCAAGGGTGCTCACAGTGCCAAACCTGAGGAGATGCGGCGCATGATTGAGCTGGTCAGCCCCGGCCCCTACCTGGAGCTGTTCGCCAGGGTCAAGCGGCCCGGCTGGGACACCTGGGGCAACGCTACCGAGCTCCAGTTGCCACTAGGATGATTCAACCTTGGGACCTTCGCGCTGCACAGCGGCCAACGGTCCTTCTTCAAGATCGACTGCGATGCCCTGACCGATGCAGACCTGATAGCGCTGGCTGCCATTGTGGCCGACAAGCTCAAGTTCGGCGCGGTCGAGGGCGTGCCCAGCGGAGGCCTCAGGTTCGCGGAAGCCTTGCGCCAGTACCAGTCCGCAGGCCCCCTGCTCATCGCGGATGATGTCCTGACCACCGGCGCGTCAATGGAGCTCCACCGCGCAGGTCGCGATGCCCTCGGCGTCGTCATCTTCGCTCGCGGCCCCTGTCCGGCATGGGTCGCCCCCAAATTCTGAAATTGGTTACAACACAGAGAGATACCGGGGCGTATCTGGGGCCATTTTACCCACGAATTTGTTAGGGAGGCCTAGCAGTTCCTGGCTGGCAGTGGGGCCAGGTTTAGAACATGTGTGCGCCTGACGCGCTGAGAGCCAAATCTGAGCGGGGCGCGCGGCTGGCCGGTGTCAGATACTGGCGCGGGCGCCAGATGGCCGTTCTCATCCATTCTGTGGCGTCTGCAAATGGGTAAAGAAAAACCCCAGATGGCAGTCTCTGGGGTTTCTCTCTTGGCGCTCTGGTGGCTACTTGCGTGAGCGCTTGGACTTCGGTGCGGGCGCGGGCGTGTGGCACGCGTCGCAATCATCGTCGCGGTCGCCGCAAACGTCGCAGTCCACGTCGTCCACGTCGTCCACAGTGCAGATGGTTTTCCCCATGTTGGCCAGTGACACGCTGAACGCGTTGGCCAGTGCGGGGAACGCCAGTGAGCGACTGACCGACCGCTGGCGCGTCTGGAGATACGCCAGTGGCTCGGTAGTGCCATCTGTCATGACACAGAGCCAACCAGCAGACGCCAACCGTTCCAGATGGCGCGGCATCTCCCCCGATGCTTGGTCTCCATGACCACGATGCTTACACGTCGGAGAGCATGGTGTCTGAGTCTTGGAGAAGTAGTGCGGGATGCTTTCGGCGTCCAACACGCCAGCTGCTGACGTGGCCGTCACGCCATCGGCGCGCCGAAAGCCGACGATACCGAGCTCGGACAACACGCGCCCAGTCACATCAGACTGACGGCTGTTGTTGGCATCACCAGAGCGAGTTACTTCTCGCTTGATGTAGACGCCGACTCCAGCGTCAAACTCAGTGGAGCGCTTGACGCCGATGTGAAGCACGTCATCTGACTTGATAGTGTCACTGGCAATGGCATCGGCCAGTAGTTTGTTGATGGCGTTGACAGTGGACTGACACCGCATCTCCCGTTCGTCGGCTACTTGTGCGGTCACTGTCTCGCTAAGCGCTTTGCTGAGCTTGCCACTGCCACTGATGAACGCCAGCAGCTTGTCGGCGTCCACTGACTGGCCATCTTCGGCCATCAGGCCAGCGGCAATGAACATCTGGCGGTCAAACTTCTGATCAGGCATGTCTCTCTCACTTTCTGTCAGTAGATACGTTGATGAGACGTGGAAACCGTCACCAGCGGCCATCACGTCGCTAGTCATGCTTCCATTATCTATATGTGCGACAACTTGTCAAGCAGGTGACGGCTAACACTGAAGAAAATCTGTAGTGGTAAGTTGCCCTAACAATTAGCATTGCCTAATGTCTGCCGCCAGGCACCTGGCCGTTCCCTGGGTCAGGTTGCCCGCCAGGGTCACTCGCAGCCACTAAGCTAGGTCAGAGCTCAGGCACCCTGCCATATCCTAAGTTAGGCAGCCCTAATTGCTAGGGCGCATAAGCGCTTGCCGTCCCTAACTTAGGCAGCCCTCATGTCGAGTCAAGATTGCTTTAAAAGGCCCGACCCTCAAGACCCTAACTTAGGCAGCAAAAAAGTCCACTCAAGCCTGATTTTTTTAAGGCCAAAACGCAAGTGGCTGTCAGTCCCTAGCTTAGGCGTGTCAAGCCAGCAGAATCGCGAGTACTCGCAACCAGGGTGAACGCCAGCCTAACTTAGGGCGAGACACGCCAGATGCTCACGCCAGCTCCTAAATCAGGACATTCCAGGCTTGAAGGGCACACAGGCGACGCAGGTCATTTCAGGCCATTTCGGCCCATGCCTGGCTTAGTCAGAACCTATGTTCGGAAATTGAGACCCTGTCTTAGTTCCGCCCTGCCTCCCTGGCCGCGCGGCCTAACCCAGTCCCGCACAGGCTGCCTTGAGGCGCAGGGATTAAGGCCGCCGCACGCGCACCCTTAGGGTCCTTTTAAAGGCCGCAAAAGGTCTCGTTTACGCACAGGATCATCATGGCCAGAAGGCCCCCTAACAGCGCAGGCAAAAAGAGGGGCCGGGCCAGCGCCTTGCCGACCCGACCCCGCAGGCAGACTGATTGTCCCTTGATGATCCCCCCGAAGGCCAGCCCATCATCACTAGGCCAGCCTTTGGGGGAACCTGGCTCAGAACGCCATCATCACCCTGAGCAGCAGGACGATGAAGGCAGCCAGGATGAAAGCCTGGGTTAAAGGGCTCACAGCTTCACCAGGAGACTCAGGGCCCGCTCGGTCATTTTCAGGATGGCCTCCTCTGAGGAGTCCCTGATCCCTGACCAGTCGCCGTGCGTGCCCATTCCCTTGCCGTAGCCATCGGCCAGGTCCTCGAAGTTGCAGCCTTTGTACCAGGCCGACTGGATCAGCAGGAGCCGCCAGTCCGCAGTGAACCTGACGGGCCTGCCGTCCTCGCGGGTGTACTCGCCTGCAAGGAGGCCCTGGTTGGCGTAGTCCAGCCTGTACTTCACACCGCCCTCCTCACATCTACGACCTGGTCGGGCCGCAGGACAAAGGCCATGATGGGCCAGCCTGTGCATTCCTGCCAGGCCTCAGCCTGCACCTCAGCCATCATGATTATGAAGGCGCGGTAGGATCGCGGCCGCACCTTCTCGATCTCGAACAGGTCGGTCAGGACCATCACGGCACCTGCTGCCGCAGGGTCATGTGGTAGCCTAGCACGCCCTTCTCCCACGGGTAGTCGGCCTCGGGCAGCAGGATGACCTGCACGCCCTGAGTGTAGACGTGGGCTAGTGGCCTTTCGTAGTCGAAGAACACGCACTTGCTGAACCCGTCCTGCTTACCTATCACCTGGATGCAGCTCACATCAGGCACCATCCAGGCCTGAGTCTCACCGTGAACCATTACCTTCATGCCTGCACTCCTTGCATATTCGCTAGGGCAGTCAGCGCGGTCAGGTCGAAGAACCGCACCTTCTGCTCAGTTACGAGTACGTCCATCCTGAGGGCGTTCCGCTCAGGGTGCGCACTGGAGAAGTGAACCCTGAAGGCCAGCCCGACCAGTGGGCCGCACAGGCCGCAGAACTGCCAGAGGATACCCCTGACCCTGAGGATGACCCAGTGGTGGTTGGAGTGCTCACCGGCCTTGCACACATGCGGGGCCTGTGGGCACTGGCCAAACTTAGGCGTGACCGGCTCAGCGCCAGCCTCGCCATCCTGGGCGGCCTGGCTGACCG
This sequence comes from Thiobacillus sp., assembly GCA_020724415.1. Classification (GTDB taxonomy): domain Bacteria; phylum Pseudomonadota; class Gammaproteobacteria; order Burkholderiales; family Thiobacillaceae; genus JADJCP01. The sequence goes on along the minus strand of DYHB01000024.1, from coordinate 20,448 downwards.
CCATCGTGTACTGTGGCCTGCGCGAGCGCCCGGTCCTGATCTCCTGGAGGCAAGGGACACAGACGTAGTCGAAGCATTCGACCGGCCCCTCGCCCGGAATGTACTTCAGGAAGTACACCCGCTCCGGCCACACCTCACCGTGCTGACGGCACCTACCGCACTTCATCACTGAACCCCTCCTGGCACTTGTGGCACCCGCTGCCCAAGGATGCGCGGATTTCCTTAGCCTGCGACATGTGCAGCAGGGCCTCCAGCACCGTAGGGAACCGCTGCCCGCAGGGAGCGATGGCCCTGGCATCGGTGGCCACTAGAAGGGAAGTCCGGCGTCCGAAGTGCGCCGACCGTCCCTTGCGCTGAGTTGAACCTGTCATGGTGGACTCCTTTCGTTAGTCCTAAACACGCTGCCTGCGTGGAGCGCTTCCCGCCCCCACATCACCCAGTTTGCCCGACCTGAGATATCCTGTCAACCAGGGGGATGCCTTGGCCTGCCCAGGGTCACTGGGCCAGGTTGGGGAGCAGGGCGAGCAGGGCTCCTGGGCCAGGTGGCGTGCGCGTGGGCGCGTGGCCCCCCTAGCTTAGACGTCGTCAGGTCCACTCATGCCTGATTTAAAGGGCCGCCAGCCTTGGGCCAAGAAACACTAGCCCAGGGGCCCCACCTAAGTTAGGAGGGGGAGGCAAAAAAAGATCACAGGGGCTCAGGCAGCCTTTTAAGGGCGTCGCGTAGGGAGCCTGGCTTGTGCAGGTCCACATCTGACTTAGTGAGCAGCCACGCTAAGGCTGCGCGATAGCGGGCCTCAGCCCCTGGGAAGCCGCCTATCTCCCCCCAAAACTCAATGATGGCAACTTCGTCAGGGAAGCCCTTGGCGAGGCGAGCCCTATTCGCAGGGTCGGCCTTGAAGATCAGGCGCAGGAGTTGCGCAGTGAACCAGTCAGCATCCTCATTCACCAACTCCCAAGGAAGCCTATGGAGGTCATACTCACTCAGCATTTAAGGGCTCCTGTAACTTGGCTATCACGTCCTCCAGGTCATCCTGCGGAGGCCTGCGTTCGAGCGCTTGCAGGGTGCGCCTGACCATGCCCTCGTTGGCCATCGGGTAGCCCAGGGTTCTAAGGGCTTTCACGAGCAGCCCCGCTGTCTCCAGGGTAGCGATGGCATCCCGCTCCCAGGCCAAGAGCTCCGCCTGGTATGCCTCCTCGGCCTCTTCCGCCTTGGCCAGAATCTCGGCCTTCTTGGCCCGCAGGGCATCCAGGATGGCAACCTTGCTGTAGTTGGCGGTGGCCATTCTACTCGACCGTGACGGTGATCTTGTCAGGGGAGGCCTTGCCGTTGAACGCGGCCTTCTCGATGTACAAGACCTGGATGGCGGCGTCGTCCTTGTCGGCCTCGTAACGGAAGGTGTTCTTGGTCTCCCGCGCCTTCGTCAGCGTTACCTTGATCATCCCATTCTCCTTTCCTTTACCTCGATAAGTTTGGCCAGCAGGCGCTCCAGTCCCTCAGGGGACAAGGAGGCTGCGATGCCCTGGTTGCCGGTCAGGTCAATCACCACGATTTCCGGCCCAGGGGAGACTGCCGCTTGCAGGTTTTCGGCCCATGCCTTCACGCTGTAGGCAACCTCGTCCAGCGACTCGTTGAAGGGGTAGCCTTCGCTGAGCCATTCGTCGAGCGCCTCACGGCTCCCTGGTTCTGAGTACGCCTCTTCCAGCAGGCGGCTGAGCTCCCCCAGGCCGTATGCCAGGGCACCCGCGCATTCTACAATCTCACGTGCCCTCCTTTCGCCTATGTCCATGTGCTGCTCCCTTCTACCGCTCGGCGGCTACGTTCCCCATCATGCCCACCTTGCGACACCCTGTCAACTAAGGTCCATGCCTTGCTCTAGCAGGGATGTGTAGTAGTCAAGCTCGGCTACCACTGCCGTCACCTGATCAAGCAGGTCATTTACGATCTCCCAATAGCCTGCAACATCGTCCTCCTCCTGCGCCCAATCATGTGCCACTAGGGGCTCTGACACTCCCTCCAGCTCAGCCAGGTCATCCTGGAGTGTTCCTAGCACAGCCACAGTCGCCTGGATTGCAGTCATGACCTCGGCCCTTTTCTTGTCCGGCAGCGCCTGGCTTAGCTGGTCAAGGGCAGCCTGGGTGAGCTGGGCATCCTCGAAGCTCAACTGTCTATTCCTTCCGCTGCGCATCCCGCCGTGCATCCCTGATTCCCATGACCACACCTACAATGGCGTGTGCCAGGATGTACAGGAGCCAGCCAGCGCCTAGCGCTGCTAGGCCCCATCCCCACCCCATGTAGACCCCGATCAGGATAGGGGACACAGTGCATGTCCAGGTGGCCGCTTGCTCAAGGACTCTCATCGCACACCTTCACCTTGGCCAGCAACCTGACCAGGATCATGCTTGGCTTGTCGCCCGGCTCCCCGTGCCTTTCGAACTCCTGGCCTATCGCATCAGGCACTGCGATCATGTAGGACCTGTAGCCCGGCTGCCCGAACATACTCTTAGGTTGTTTCCCCTGGATTTTCAAGTAGCCTCCTTCTAAGCTCTGCTAATCTCCCGTACCTAATGGCATGGACGAAGTCCAGGTGATAGGGTGCATGCTCAGGGCAAAGGGCATGCTTCGTTCTGCCTGTCCGCAAGTGGTAGCGCGTCGAGGGGCCAGGCTTAAACCTGCCATTGCAGATAGCGCAGCGGGCGAGGAGGCCCTCGCAATCCCTGCCACAGTAGGCAGCCAGGCGGCGATAGACAGCATAGCCCCTAGCTGCCCGCCAGGGGTTAGACACGGCATGCGTCCTGACCTCAGCTATCCTCCGCTTGAAGGGCTTCCTGCAGCGCAGGCATGTGTAGGTGCCCCATATGGCTCATGCCTGCACTCCTTGCATAGCTCGACCTGCTTACGCAGCTTCCTGCCACATTGCTGACACCTAGGGGTGAAGTAGTCCCGAGGCCGGAGTAGGTGTCGCAGGTGAAGCATGCCGACAAGTTGCCTGACCCGCTTACGGGAAACCCCTAGCAGCCTGGCCAGGTCAAGCTGTGAGTAGGTCTGGGGAGGCGCTCCTTCTAGGAGCTCCCGCAGCTTATCCCTGGCCGTCGTCATGGCTGAGGAAAACCAGGATGTCGGCGACCTTCTGCTCCAAGGGCGAGTCGCTGTCCAACACACCCACAACCCAGGCAAACTGTTCTCGGCTAAGGATTTTCCTGCTCAGGCCGCGAGTCAGAATGTTGATGTGCCCTCCCGTTGTTGGCCCCCAGACATTGTGATGTACCAGGACGTCGTCTATGCCTATGATGCCCAGGACTACAGGGGTGGAGTATGAGAACCCGACCCAATAGGTGCTCGTGACTACCTTGGCCATGTTCTTCCCGCCATAGCGCTCTAAGTGCATCATCGCCCCCTTACCAGCGCTACTGCCAAGGCCCCACATCGGCCGCAGGCATAATGGTCTCCCTTGCGCTCCAGGACGATATGGCCACAGGCTTCATCGACGATGTAGGCATGCTGAATAAAGGTCATCCTGGACTGCGGCACAGTAGACGACGCAGCCTCCTTAGGGACGCCATCAACAGTCAGCATCTGGCCTTCTGTTGGTGGCAGTTCCCCTTTCGGCAGGCGGAACCACGCCCTGTCCCCATTCAGGAGCTGAAGGGTGACGCCACAATAGGACCCACTTGAGAACCTGTTTGGGTAGGTCCGGCAGGCAACCACCGTGCCCATGAAGCGCTGCTGGCCTGCACTCGGCTTGTTCTCGATCTCGGGCAGGCGGGCCAGCAACTCCTTAAGGGCGTCAAGCTCCAGGATATCGTCGTCCATCTTGCTCCTTGTTACGAAGGGTGGTGGAGGCGGTGGGAGTTGAACCCACGTATGCCCAAGGCAGAGCGGTCGCTCCCTGCCATGAGCCTCACCCGTCGCCCCCACTGATTGACACGATAGCGCGCCTTGGCGACCCTTGTCAACTTAGGTTAACCCTTTCGTGCCTACAGACCATCGCTTCATGGCCTGTCTTAGCGAACCCTTGGCCGCCACTGATTGCCAGGGCAGGCAGGGCAGCGGCCCTCTATGATGCATCTGTGCACGACCAGGGTCAGCGCCTTGGCCCACTCCTTGCCTAAGCGATGCACCGCAACCAGGTGGGCAGGATAGGCCTTAATGCCAACCTCCTGGCCACATGTACAGATCACCATAGCTGCACCCGTCTTAGTATGCGTCGTAGGGAACAGAAAGGGCAGTCCACCGCTTCACGGCTCCTTTCAGGGAGGACTTAGGTATGTAGGCAGGCTGCGCTGCATCCCATTCGAGCCACCGGGCAGTACGCTCTAGGGTTTCCCTTGTGTGCAAGGTCACATGCCACAGCGGCCTACGCTGGGAACTTAGTCCGACTCTCTGGCAACAGGCAGAACACCAGCCATCCCTAGCGATCCTCTGTGCAGCCAGAGTGACTAACCGGGCATGCTCCTTGCTCAGGGAATGCACCACATGCAGGTGGTCAGGGAGCCTGCGGGCGGCAAACCTCTTGTCGCACAAGCGACATATCAGCCCTTTAGGTAGCGTAGGCATTGTCTCAGCGAACCCCTCCTGCGTATTGGCATGGGCTTGGTCGTCGCCCATATTAGGTGCCGCCAGGTTTCCTCAACCGCGTTAGGGCCGTGGTCTACTATGTGCGCTATTGGCATGTAGGCTGACCAGGCATAGTTACGGCAGACGGGGCAAGGCCCCCTCTCTAGGGCCCAGGCCTGGACAATGGCAGCAATGGCCCTGGCGTACCAGGCTGTTATGAAATGGGTTTCTATCAGGTGTTCCCCTAGGCCCTGCAGCATCAAGCGCAAGTCACAGTAGCGCCGGATCATTTAGGTTCTCCTTGAGCGTGCCAGGTGATACCGGCTCCGGCTCAATCCTTTCCCACACAAATTTTCCCAGGGCCCTTACGGAATGTTCTGATACCAGGTGGCTCAGGATTACCCTCGACCCGCAGCGGGCATCACAGAGAGGGCAGATGTGCCAACCGCCCTGCTCTGCAATGCCACCCATGATGAAGGCAACTAGTTCGGCAACCTCACCAAGGAGGCCGCTGCGCCTCAGGTGGGCAGCCAGCTCAGGGAGCGGGTAGGATGCGTTGCAGTGGCTGCATAGCACGTTCACAGTTCCTCCGAGTGCATGTTGTCTACTCAACCTACCGGCCTCCCAACACCACCAGGCCCCAGGCGAACATGCTCCCTGAGATGAGGGCCTGTACCAGGTACTCGTCAGGGCTGGTGGTGCGAGTGCGCGGCTCCCCACGCAAGGCAAGAAAGCAACTGCCCATGAAGGTCAAGCCGTACATCAGGATTACCACCATTGCCCAGGCAGTCAATTGTCAGCCCCTTGCGTTCGGGCATCGGCCCAGGAAGATGTACTTGCCCTGGCAGTAGCTGCACACCCCTTCGTGGCAGAAGGGGCAGAGGTAGCCAGCCTCGGCTACCTCACACCCCTTGTGCGCACAGCGGCTAGAGCTTCTCAAGGATAGCCCTCAGCCGGTCAGGCACCTCATCGAAGTCCTCGATGGCAAAGTACCTGCTGTACTGTTTGGCCAGAGCCTGAGGGGGCACCTGCACACCCATGCCAATGACCTTCCAGCCCTTGTTCTCCAACTGCACGACTGTTTGCCTCATGGCATCAGGCCCACCGCCGTCGTTAGGCTCGCCATCCGTCAGGTGGATGATAATCTTGTCCCTGCGGTGCTCGCCCAACTTCTGCATCCTGTGAGCCAGGGCCTTGATGCCAGGCACTGAAGGCGTCCCGCCAGAGGGGTGGACGTTCAGGAGTCGCAGCCCATCATAGCCGGGCTCGTAGACCCTGAACGCCTGACCGCTCCTGTAGGCCATGATGAACAAGTCAAGCTGGCCGTCGCGGAAGGCGTCCTCCATGACCTGGCACGTCTCGACGATCAGGCCCCACTGGCCACCACCTTCCCACTGGTACTCGCTCTCGCCTGTGCTGGAGTTGTAGTGGTAGCCACCCCTGGACGAGATTGAGCCTGAGCAGTCCAGCAGAAGGCCCAAGGCCACATCTATCTCGTCCTCATCCACCGTCTCCTCATAGATGTCCTTGGCCCCCAACAGGATGCGAGGCAGCGTGCGCTTGCAGAGCCGCCCTTGCTCCTGGAACGGGTAGTGCGTCGTGTTCATGTGCCTGCGGACCTCGAAGGCCTGACGGATAGCCTCGGCCTTCGTGCCCTTGATCATGGGCAGCTTGGTCTTGCCTGGCTTGAGCATGATGAAGCCTGAGCGTGCCCCTACAAGCTGAGTCACGTCCTCGGCCTCGTGTTCCTGCATAACCCACACCCTGCCCGCGAGCCCCTTCGGCATCGAGACCATCAGGTCCTCGGTGCATGTGCCTAGCTCGAAGTTGGGGTTAGGCTCCGACCAGACCTGACCGGCCTTGGCCCCACCAGGCATGTGAATGTGGTTATGCTCATGGGTGCCACCGCAGGCCGGGCAGGCTTCGCCGTTGCCGTCAGCCCCCTGCCCCTCTTGGCCAGCAGCATGACCCTGGCCCTGCTGGCCATCGCCAGGCTCAGGCCCGAAGCAGTTAGGGTCAGCGTTGGGGCCCTGAGGCTCATCGCCCTCTTCATCCTGGCCGCTCCCACTTGCAGAGCTGCCCTTCTCCTGGCCATCTTCGCCCTCGTCCTGCCCCTGTCCGCTATGAGGTACACCCTGGTCATCCTGCTGGTCAGCCTTGTCACTCTTGCCGCCCTTTCCCTGGTCATCCTGCATAAAAGGATTGGGGGGCAACGGAGGTCCGTTCCAGGGCGTGCCACGCTGCTGAGCGTCCACCGCCTTCTGCCAGTCGCAGTCGGCCTGAGCCTGGGCAGTCTCAGTCTCATAGTCCAGCAGGGCCTTCTCGACGGCCTTGAGCAGGCGCATGTAGGTCGTCGGGCTGGAGTCCAGCTTCTTGACTGCGTCTGAACCTATGCGCACCAGGGCAGTCATTGCCGACTCCAGGGCAGGCCCGTCAGCAAACGTGGTGGGGTCCTTGGCCCTGTCCTCGATAAGCTGCACCATGTCCGTCAGGTTGTACAGCAGGAGTCCTGACCACAGGGTCTGGACTTCATCCCTGGTGAACGGCTTCGGGTGCTTGAGCCTGTACTCGGCCATCTTGTCCATGCCCTGCCGGTAGTAGGCCCGGCAGCGCTTGATGTACTGGCCCAGGACAGGGAAGTCCTTCACCATGTTGTAGTCGATGTAGATATCCTCCAGGACATTGGAGGCCAGCTTCATCGACTCAGGGATGTGGGCAGGCCGCTTGTCGCTGAGCTTGACATGCCCAACCTCATGCACACCCACCCCTGCCACGATATCCACCTTGAACGGGTCAACGGGAGCCTGACCCTTTACCGGCCCATAGGACAGGTAAATCGTCTGGCCCTCAACGACCGTGAACCCTGGCAGCGTCTCCTGCCCCTTCCAGACCACGCGGTAGCCCTTGCCCACCAGGATGTCCACGAAGTTCTGGATGTCCTCCTGGATGTACTTGAGTTCCACCTCAGGCACAATGGACGACCTGAGCCGCCAGGACGAGGAGAGCGGGAAGGAAGGCCGGTAGGCCTCCCTCAGCCGCTCCAGGGTGTCCAGTATTTTCTTGCTTCCTTTCATTCCAGCTCCCTTACTTTGTCCTCTAGCGCCGGAGAATTCGGTCCTTATCCTCGGGCTCCATGTAGGCAATGGATGCCGCCAGAAGGTCCAGAATCCCCAACAGGATGTCCCTTAGCGGACGCTGACCGGCCTCCACTGCGGCGTCCTGGTGGCCACCTGCTCCTTCTCAACCTTGGTGTACTGGCCTTCCAGCGCTGCCAGGGCCTTCGTCTGGAGGTCAGTGGTCAGGCCGGAGATCACGGTGAAGTACAGGGCATCCCTGATGTGGGCACCCATCACCATCTTCTTCGCTGCCTGGAGCAGGCCTCGCATGGAAATGTCGATAGGCTCATCAGTCTGTCGCAGGCTCTCTGCGAACTTGACTAGCCTGACGGCATTGCCCGCATCAATGCCTGTCTTGCGGGACAGGACCTCCACCTGCGTGTCTGCCGGTGGATAGGGCATGTAGATGCGGTTGGCGAACCTGTCGAGGATGTTGGCCGACAGCTTGATGTTGCCTGTGTACTCGCTGCCTTCGTTCCAGGTGGCGATGAACAGCACTCCGGCCGCAACCCGCAGGGGCTTGCCTGTGGCGTGGTAGAGCGGGTCAATCCAGGCCTCACGCACCCTGTCGTCCAGCAGGTCGTTCAGGCCGTTCTGGACGCTCTTGTTCTGCATCAGGGCGAAGTCGTTCAGGATGACGGTGGCACCCTCGGTCTCGACCGCCTCTACGAACAGGCTGGGCTCGTAGTAGGTGCCGACCTCTGCGTTCACCATCTCCCTGCCGAACCATTCGTCTGAGGAGCGCTGGCTGTAGGCGTTGGCCAGGTATGTCGGGCTGCCTCGGCGTGCAGCAATCTCCAGGGAAAGCGCTGTCTTGCCCGTGCCCTTGGGCCCTATCACTGCCAGGTTCTGTGGGGTCTGCTCCGTCAGGGCAATCACCCTGTCGATCTCGGCAGCCACCTCATCCTCGATGAAGTAGTCAGGGTCGCTCTTGGGCACCTCAAGCCTGCCCACCCGCTGCGTAATCTGGAAGCCGGTCTCCTTGACGGGAGGCGCAGCTACCTGCTTGACAGCGAGCGCAGAACAGTACCGTTCCTTGTGCAGGTCCAGCATCTTCTGGGTGGGCAGGTCATCCAGCCCACAGGCGTCACACTTGAACAATGAAGCTCCTTTCTGCCGTCCTACCGGCATGCCTTTGCTGCCGATGGCTCTTACGTGTCGGTGTTGCCCATTATCCCCGCCTTGCGATGACCTGTCAATCTAGGCGGGCCTTCGATTCCGCCATTGCCATGTAGGGGTGGGGAGGGGGACTATGTCAGGTTGAGACGGCGCAGGGCTTCGCGCAGGCCTTCCTGGGGGTGCGCTAGCTCAGGGTCAGGATGTATGTCCTGCCACTCCTGCACGGCCTGGCACCAGCGGTGCGTCCTGGTGTGTTTTTTAAAGGCCAGGATGGTCATAAAGACCGTGTGGCAGGCGGGGCAGGTGCGGCCTTGTACAGGCGTATTGAGGCTACGCCTCTTCTTCATGAGCTTCGCACCCTCAGCCGCCGTAGCATTGAGCGCAGCTTCCCCGGCCTTACAGAGGCAGGCTTGGCCACACACCAGCCCAGGACATGCTCCTCTACTGCCTTGCCCTCGCCACTGTAGAACGGCCACTCATGGTGACAGTAAGGACACTCTATCATGATCACCTTATGAGTGTTCACTTTGGCCCTACTGGCACCATGCCCTCCCTGACTGCCTTCAGGCGGCACTCGTTGTCGCAGAAGTGCAGGGAGGACCTGACCACTTCGCTGATGTAGCGCTCCCCAGGCTTCCCGCAGTATGCGCAGGTGAACGCCGTGAGGGTAGGCTTACAGGCCGCGTGGTAGCGTGATGGCCTGCCGTGCCGAGGCTTGACCTCCTTGCGGCAGTATGGGCACCTGTGCCGGGGGCGGATGTTCCGGTGAACAGGCAAGCCTGCCCTCTGGACGATGGCGTGGACATACTGCCGCGAATAACCTAGCTTAGTGGAAACCTGCCCGATAGGGACAGGAATTAGCTTATGCTGGCCTATGAAGTCCAGCACTCTCTGCTTGCCCATTGTCACCTCCCTTAGCTTATTGCCTTGGAAGGCTGCCCCAGTCGGGGGGCCAGGATAGCCTGACCCCCCTTCCCCACACTACTCTCCTCGAACAAGGCCTCGCAGTGCCGCCTTGATGTGCTTGCCAATGCGGATCAGGAAGCCCGGCTGCCGCCTTCGGAAGACCTGCTCCTGTTGCATCACAGCAAGGTCAATCGCCAGCGAGTTAAGGTGGCTGTCTATGGCGTTGACCCGGCCCTCCAGCGCAAACACCTGGGTTGCCAGGGCTTCGCCTTGCTGCTTGAGCTCAGCCAGCCCTTCCATTAGGCCCAGGGTGCGCTCGTCAGGCACCGTAGCGGCCGACTGCCTGTCCTTACCACGCAGATGGCTGCCCTACGTAGGCGAGACTAGCTCGTCAGGGAGCAGGGCCCGATAGCGGTAAGCCACATCCCTGACGAACTTGGCCTCCTTTATGCCAAGCTCCCTAACCAACTTGGTGTAGTTGGCCTCGAAGCGTGCCCAGGTATTCAGGCGCTCGGCAATCACCTCGGCCTTGACCGCGCCCTTCTTGGCGGCATACCTGCGGACCTGCTCAGGTGTGTACGGGCCTTCAGGTGCTACCTCCTGCGGCACTTCCTGTGCTGGCTGAATGATACGCACCCGGCCGTTCCTGCTGCCCCTGCGGTGCTGCTTCTTGGCCCGCTCGGCCATTGCCTCCCGCTTACTGGCAGACAAGACATACAGGCGCTCGGTCATCCAGGGCGGGCAGAAGTTCGGGTGAGACAGGGCCCAAATACGCAAGGTATCAGGCTTTACGTCTCCCAGAATCTGCGCCGCCTCCTTCCATGTGGAGGCCTGCTGAATGGCCGTTTGCCTGCGTCGAACCTCCTGCTGGCTCAACGTCTGCTGCATCTTCGCTCCATTCCTGCACTTCCCTGTACATGTCAGGGTGTGTGTGGGCCCTGGCTCGCCTCTCATCGACGTCCACCTGGGCCCTCTCTACGAACTTGCGTAGCTGCCCTACGATCTTCACAGGCAGCCCCTGCTTCTCCAGTTTGCCCCTGGGTACATCCCGCCAGTGAATACGGAACACCTTAAGGCCAAACTGTTCCAGATAGCGGTCCTTGTTTCGGTCAACCTCCTTTCGGTGCCTAGGCCCATCGCACTCCAGGGCCACATGGTAGTCCGGCAGGTAAGCATCGACGATAGCCGACCCGAACCTGGCCGAGGGCTCCACCTTATAGCCCAAGATGCCAAGCTCCCCGACCACCTGCCGCTCCCACTCCGAAACGTGGTTCGGCAGGACGTACAAGGGGCCTGCGCGATGGGGCACTTGTCCATTCATGTTGCTCAGTATTGCACGACCCGCAACCCCTTGTCAAGCTAGGGTTTCCCCTAGGCCTAGAGGGAGGAAGGCGCTTACTTACTTGACAAGGTATCGCGCTCTATGCAATTATTCACTTTGCCGCTGACAGAGACGGCAAACGGAGAGGGAGCAGCAAAGGAGTACCATGCCACAGAAAGGTGCCACAAAGCCCGCCAGCCCCAACAGGGTCGTGCGGATCGCCATTGTCAAGGACCGGGAGGCCTGCGCGGCTGACTGGTCGCAGGAATACGACACCACCATCGGTAAGACCTGGGGGATGTCCCCCTGCGATGTGTGCAGTCAGGTAGTCGGGTTCCCACACGTTCACGCCTGGCTGAACGTAGGCTTCGGTGTCTACTGCATGGACTGCAAGGGCAAGGTCAAGAAGGGCAAGGATGCTCCATGAGAGAGTCCTTCCAGGCCACCCGTGCCAGGATAGAGGCGGCAGGATACAGGCTCCGTGCAGGCGTCTCCAGCAATGGAACCGGCCACCTGACATGGAAGTGGCCAAACTACCGCATAGAGTATCAGCGCATAACTATCTGCGGGACACAGCCGAGGTGCTCCCTTGATGATGCCACCTTCGTAGATTGCAAGACGTGCCTAAAGATGGCCCCTGACGTCATCTTGGGGCCCAGCGAGATTGAGAGCCAGGGCAGTATCAGGGAAGTGCTGGCAAGGCTTGAGGTCTAGGAGTATACGTAGAGTCATGGCATTCTCTGTCCAGGAATGGAGGGCCAAGCTGGCCGACACTGCTGTCCTTACGCAGGGAAACTCTGCGAGGGGCACTGCCCACGCCTGCTTCTACCCTGTTGGCCACGTCAGGGGTCGGCTGGTGCGTAGCCGCTTCCTAGCCATCTGCGGCCTTGCAACCGCCGAGCCCATGAGTGTCCAGCCTGCCAAGGCCATTTGTAAGGCATGCCTGAAGCTGGCTCCTGACGTCTTTGAGGAGACTGTCATTGAGAGCCAAGGAGACATTAAGGAGGTACTTGGTGAACTCGCTCAAGCTGGCTGAGCGCCCGTGACCCGCTGTGCAGACTAGGGCTGCACTGGCCGTCAATGCGCCTGGACTCGCTGCTAGATCGCCCTAGTTTTCAGGGGCTTCGGCGTCAGGCCGATGACCGCAACTGGCGCATTTGCCTGAAATGCGGCCGCATATGGAGGCGCGATGTTAGCTGATCCTGAGTACGTCCTCTGGAAAGGGAGACCTAAGAAAGTGATTGGCGTGATCCGGGCCAAACACCAAGGTCACAGGTACTACATCTTGGGCCTTACGAAGAGGGCGAACCTGTACCCCGGCGCTCATACCACAGCCCTGGCTAAGCGGGGCAAGGTGCGGCGTGGGTGGCCCAGGGGCTCTATCGGCATTGTTATCAGAAGCGACGCCGTCAAACCCTACGATGGCAGGCCTAGGCGAGGGAGGCCAAAGAAGTGAAGTGGTGGGAGCATGCTCACTTTATGCCTGCGTCCTACATGGCTGACAGAGACGTTACAGCCCATGCCGTGATCCGCACCAGGCAGCCGCTCAGGGTAGAGGACTGGCGCATAATGAACGCGGCCTGCGGGTCAAGCTCCTGGTTCTCGGTCGATGGTGGCATCCTTAACGCACTCCACCTCCGGCCCTATCCTACGCGGGTGTGCAAACGCTGCCTGGTCTACTGTCCTAGCCTGAAGGACCTGCTGGACAAGGGGCAGGACGAAAGGAACATAACGGAGGTACTGGAATGTCTCGCTTCCGAGACCGCATAGCGGATGGCTACCATGCCGTCCTTGGCGTCAGCGCTACAGGAGTGATACACGCCGTAAGCAGCAGGCAGGGCCCAGGCCCAGAGTGGATTGGAGGGCCTACGGCCTGTGGCCTCTTTGTCAGCCACTGGCAGATTTATTTCAATAGAAATAACAAGGCGTGGCCTTACGGCGAAGCGTGGCCTTCAGGCCCGACCTGCCGTAAGTGCATGCAGCTTGCTGCCGGAAAGGACTGGTCGCCATTTTGGGAAATGTCGAAAGGTCTATCCCTGAGGGAAGAATTGGAATGTCTGAATTCCGGGCACGACTAGAGGATGAGGGTGGCTACCAAGTCATCCTTGCCGCCTGTTCTGTGTCAGGGGCTACACATACAGTGGCCGCTCGCCGCACCAGCGCAGGGACGGTGATAAGAGGAGGATTTGCCGCCTGCGGCGTCTTATGTCAGCCACGACCTCGGCCTTATCGCATACATGGATTGCAAGACCTGCAAGAAGATCACTGCCAAGCTAGGCTGCTCCCTATACGAGGAGCCCAAGCTGATAAGGGGGCCACTGAGAGATGCAGTCAATGAGATTCTCGGTGAGCGTAGCCGGTAGGGCTTACGTTTGGCACATCCGCCCTGATAGCTCTGAGCCAACGTATGCCATGCTGTGTGGCATATCTGTCCTGGAGACCATCCAGGCCGACTATCGCCCAAGTAGAAAGGGAGAGGCAGACACGATCTGTAAAGGGTGCTGGCGGAAGCTATCACCCCTAAAGAGGTATCGTAGCGGGACTCTACGCAGGGCCCTAAGGACCCTGGGATGAGATTCTCAAGGCGCGACATCGTAGCCATTTGGCACATCATAGATGCACTTGGCAGTCCGCTCTGCCGCCTAGATGCTGACAGGACAGCTCATGCAAGCTACCGCCCCTTCCAAAAGCGGATCGGAGTAGATGTTTTGTGTCTGAGCTGCTGGCGGGCCCTAACCCCCCTGCCACATGACGGTGACGAGTCACTACAGATGGCAATCAAGGCGCTAAATGATAACAAGGCTTAGCCTGAACCAGATATTCCTTTCCTTGCTGGAAAGCATTGTTAGAGTCAAAATGCTAACCAGCCTTAACCATCTACGGATACTCCTCTACAAGGTAGAACAATGTTTATCTACGAGTACCTGACCGTTAGCGGCGGTGGGGTGGGCTATTTCAGGGCCCACATTGGCGAGCCTACCCAACGAGTTACCTGCGGCATGGCAATCCGCAAGCGCAAGAGAGTCTCTCCAGCCCTTGTAGCGACCTGGACGCGCAGGGATATCACCTTCTGCCCACTCTGCTGGAAGCTGGTCGAGCCCTACCCCATATCCACCAAGCGCACCCTGCGACATGCTACCAAAGCGCTACAAGCCTAAGCGGAACAGGCCTCTGGCCCTGCTCAAGGTCGCTGCCTGTGTACCCTGTGAGCGTTGCGAGGAGGAGCTGCACGTCTGGGATGCCTGGGAGGCCGACCCCCCTGACTCTGTCTTGGGTAAGCGCTACTGGTTCTTCTATCACACGGAGCAAGCAGGGCCGCCCTATAAGTGCCTGCCCAGCAACTGGCCCTTGGGCCACATGCCCAGGCTGGGCGATGTGTATGATGTGGCCAGGAAGATCGACTTCGGTTGCCGCTCTATCGAGGAGTATCTGGCCGAAGCTAAGGCCAGCAACATGAAGGGCATCCTAGGCGAGCTGGCGACGGATGATTGACAACATCCGATTCGGCCTAAGCTAGGGCAGGCAGGCAGCCGGGCCGGGCAGGCAAAATTCGGCCTAGACTAGGCTGATGTCAACAGCCCGGCCCGACGGTCGAGGTGACATCCGGCCTTGCTCAGGGGGAGATGAAGTTGAGATACCAGCCGTCCTTCAACAGGTAAATCTTGACCTCGAACGGGTCTGGCAGCCCGGCTGGCCATTTAAAGCCCAACTCTAGCCTAGGGAACAGCCTGAGCCAGATGTGTCCACCCTCGATGATAAAGAGCTCCTTGGGCACAAAGAATGCCGTAGGGGTGTAGGGGTAGCAGTGAACCAGGCCCTTTGTGACGGCCGACCAGGCGAGCCGGTGGTGTATACGGCCCCGGCCCTTGTTCAGGATGGCACGGCGAGCGCCCCGGATCATCGCCAGCCGCCGCCGCTCAGGAAACATGTGCGGCATCCTGCGCATACTCGTCCGCCGCCCTCTGAGCATCAGGCTGTTCCAGTCGCGGGCAGCCTGCCGCAACAGCTTGGCCTTCTCGGCAGTCATAGGCTCTAACTTAATCTTGATCATGTACAGATTGATCATGTAAGGATGCCAGGATGTCCTGTATAGAGCCATCTGCCTCAGGCTCGCAATCGCCCGGATCAGCATGGAATATCTCGCCCAGCCTCTGAAGGGCCAACCCCATTTCCCTGGTGCTCAACTCCAGTTCACGGAGGGCGTCGCCCAATGTCCGGATGTACTCTTCCTGTACTCCGTAGGAGTGGAGTATCCGTTTGTGGTTAAAGCGCTTAAGCATTTAAGACGGCAGGACTGTGCCCGCCTTCTCCATTCGCTTCATCATAGCCAGTACGTCTCCTATGTCCTGTGACCATGCCCGCGCTGCCCGCATGGCGAGCTGTTTGCGGCTCAGGCCTGGCTCACTGTACAGGAGCTCCTGTATCCAGTCTCGCATGGCCTCGTCGATATCCCCGACGACCTTGAGGGTGTGGTTGCTGGTGAACTTGATGACCCTGACGAAGTCCTCGCCATTTCGGAGGACGCTGCGCACCTGAGGCAGGGCATCTGGTGATGCTCGCTCCAAGATCAACATCGAGTCGGCCCATGCCGGGATGTAGCTGGAACCCCTCAGCCTGGCCCAGGCCTCCCTCTGCTCACCGCCGCCCGGCTTGCTGATGTGATGTACCAGGATGACGCTGATGCCTAGCTCCTCGATGCAGTCATCCAGTGTGTTCAGGAGCTGCTGCATGTCTGCCTGCTCATTCTCATCCCCTGTGTGCAGCTTGGCCATTGGGTCTAGGAATACAATCTCAGCCCTGGTGGCCCTGACTAGCTTCTTGAACTCCCGGACTCCCTCTCCGGCATCCAGGCGCAGGCTGTTCAGTGTGATGAGATGCAGCGCCAGGTCATTGTCGGGTGGGATTTTAAGGGCCCTGGCAACGCCATTCACGCGCTGCCGGAACCTCGGCTCAGCAATCTCAAACTGAAGGAACAGCACCCTGGCTGCCCTATACGTGTCAAAGCCCAGGAATGGCTGTGCAGTAACCAAGGAAAACGCGGCATTCAGGGCCAACCTTGACTTCCCGATCTTGGGTGGCCCGGCCAGGATGATCTTGCCCTTGTGGTCAATCAGGCCATTGGCCATGTATGGCGGCTGTTCTGGCGGGGCAAAGGCCATGTACCCGCGCAGAGGGATGGCCTGCATGGCAAAGGGCTTGATGAGGGCCGGGGTAGCGCTGCTGAGTGGGGGCTTAAAGGGGAGCAGGATGGGCTTGGCCTGCTGGACGAATTCACAGGGGGCGACCCCGACATGGCTGGGTGGTGCCGGGACAACCCAGTTGCGTCCTACAATGAGGCGAGCTGCGAGGTCTTTCAGGTAGCTGTTAGAGGCGTCAGGTTCCTGATTAAGAAACCAGCAGGCAAGAGCTCCATCTGGATGCCTGACTGTAGTAAGATTGCCTAATGCAGGGTCCTTACTGATGGCTGCCTGGTATGCCGCATCGTCGTTAAACAGGAGAACCGCGAATCCTGGCGGGCTCCCTATCTGAAGGCCGAGATTGTAGTCTTGCCACGCCTGCTCATCAGCCGCCGCATCCCCGCTGGCCTCAAAGGCCCAGACAGGTTTAAAGGAATCCGGGAAGCAGCGTACTGGCTGGAACCCCACTGCCTCATACGTCTGCTCATCCATGCTTGCCTCCTTTACTTTACGATAACAGCGCTTTGGTTTATTAGTGGGCCTCATTATCGCACAAAAATCAGTGCCGGAAAACTATTGACACTGGCTGCGCCTTTGGGTATCTTGGCTAGGCCAGCAAGCTCATGGGGGGAGTGATGCCTAAGTTTAATTACGCCGTTGCAGCTATCGGCCAGAAGATTAACGCAGGGCGCTCGATTCCAGCCCTGATTGAGAAGGTCACGGAGCAAGAGAGGCAGATTGGTGGGGATGTGATTCCCCAGCTTGCCGTGGTGTACAGGCCACCTGATGGGGCCCTGGAAATGTCCATGTACGAAGGAGCAGTAGGCCAGATCACTCCCGCGTCCGACCTGGGCAAACTAATCCAGGCGTTCGCCCGCATGGGCATCGAGGACATCGGTGCCAACAACTTCGCCAGGATCGTCGGCAGGCACGTGATGCTGGGAATCTACCCTGTCCAGGAGAATGGGTCAGGGCTGCGCTACAAGCGATTCCCTGCCCGCTGGCTCACGGATGAGGAAACCCAACGCTACTTCCCTGACGCCCGACCTCCCCTTCAGTTTCTCGATGAGCACCGCGATGAGCTCCCGGCCATTCTTAACGGCCTATCCCCTAAAGCCATTCCCATGTCACTTGTATCTCTGGAGTGGGCGCAACCCCACATGGAGGAAATCTATGCCGCCATAGACACAGGCTACCTACAGGATTGGCTTGAGTCCCGAACGGCGCTCAAGCTGGAAAACGGCAGGTTTAGTATGAACGGAGGAGGAAATGGTTAACGAGACTACACAGCTCTGGGAGGACGCCGCAGAAGGCGTATCCGGGCTCCAGGAATGGATTGGCACCGTCCAGGATGCCTACTTCGACCTCACCAGCAACATCTTCAACTCTGCCAGCCAGTACGGTGACAGCGTAGCCCTGGTCCTGTCCACCAGCATCGACCAGGCCATCGACCCGCCTGACTTCAAGTTCGACGACGCCCGCATCATCCTCACAGTCGGCAAGGCCGACAACTGGAACATCCTGGATGCTGGGCAGGCCATCCGCCCCGTCAAGGGGGGCATGGGCAACTCCAAGTACCAGCAGTTCATCAAGCGCGTCACGAAGGAGCTAGGAGTGCCTATGGCTCAGCGCACTGATGCCACCGGCAGTCCGGTCAGCCCCTACGAGGCCCGCGTGTGGAATGGCCTTAGCTTCCACTTCAAGCGGGAGTCTGAGCCCATCCCTGAGCGCCTGCGCAAGGAGGGCGGCCGCGACTCCACATGGATCACTCTGCCCATCCGCTGGATGCAGGACAAGCTGCCCCCTTTAGTCTAAGCGCAGAGCCCGTGAAAAGCCTTCCCATTGGCCTTGCTGTGCGGTTCGCCCAGATGGCTGACGGCAAGGTCATTGGGGAGGCCATACGGGCCTGCTACAGCGATCCTGCGTTCAGGGGCAACGCTCAATTCATGGAGTGGCTCACGCAACCCAAGACTGACATTTGGGAGGCCCTGGAGAAGGCCGGATATTGCCGCCTAGACGAGAACAAGGTCATCCGCAAGGGGCCTATGGCAGGTGGAGAATGAGCATCTTTGAGCGGGCGTGGAAGCGCCTCCAGGAGCGCCTGAACGAAAAGACGAGCTGGGGGCGCAACGAGCTGGTTATCCTGATGTCTGAGTGCCTTCAGGATGCAGTTACAGAGGTCGAGCAGGAGTTCAGTGGGTAAGGTCTACAAGAAAAAGCGGCGGTCCTGTGCCATGTGCAAACCTCACAAGATGAAGTGGGCACCCAAGCTGAGCGTCAAGCAGGCCGCTCTCCAGAAGGCTCATGAACAGGAGATGCGCAATGATCATTGAGACCCTCCAAGAGCAGGCCATCCAGAACAACCAGGCGGGGCAGCCCCAGGGGTGGCCTGGCTACTGGCGCATCTCGAAGTACGGGGGCTGTCTCCGCGCCAGCCTGGCTGAGGCGGCGGGGGAGGCAATGCTGTCAGGCAAAATCATTCCAGCCGAGGAGGGCAGGCTGCATGAGGCTGACCTTGTGCGCCGCCTGCGTCAGGCCGGACACCGCCTGCTGTGGACAGGCCCTGACCAGCAGGAAGTCAAGCTCATCTGGGCCGGGACAGACTGGAACGTCATTGGCCATCCTGATGGCCTGATTGACATGTCTGGCCAGTGGTATCTCCTGGAACTCAAGAGCAAGGACCGCGAGATGTTCCAGCGGCTCCTGAAGTACAGGTACGTCAAGGATGCATTCCCCGTCGAGTACGCCCAGGTGCAGGGCTACATGGCTGCCGTCCAGGCGATGGGCCATGACGTCACCAACTGCCTGTACATTGCCAAGCAACGAGGCAACGGACAACTCTATGAGGAGATCATCAGGTTCGACCCTTATTGGCTGGACAGGTATCTGTACGATGACTTTTCCCGCGTCATCGCAGGCTACCAGGCAGGGGCGTCGCCCTCCAGCTTGCCTTGCCACTCAGATGGCCACGTGCGTCGCTGGTGCTCGTACAGGTACGCCTGTGAGGGCCCTAAGCCAGCCATTGTCAAGAACGAGGCCGATGCGCAGGCGGCAGGCTTTCAGGATCAGTGGCTGGACCTAGCTCCGGCCATCGAGCGCTGGCGGGACATCAAGCGTGCCGTGGACGAGCTAGAGTCTGAGGACAAGGAGATTAGGGGGCAGGTGGAGTCCTTCATGAGACGCAACAAGCTCACCAGCGTGGTAGTGCATGGGGTCAACGCGACCATTGTGCGCAAGGAGAATCACACCCTGGACAAAGGCCAGCTTGTGAATGCCCTGAACCAGATGGGCCTCGATGGCCCGGCCATCCTGCGTGGTGTCACCAAGGAGAAGGCCAGCGAGTATCTCAGGATGCAGGAATGAAGGACTATGTACCGCTGGCAGGTAGACCTGCTGGCAAGATCAAGAATCACACCAAGAAGCACTACCGCAAGCGCCTGCTGAAAATGCAGGCCATTCAGGAGGCGCGGCAGAGGATGCTCAGGATACTGGAGCGCAATGATTGACGCCTTAATCAATGCCTTAATCCTGGTCGTCGTCTTTTCTCCGTGGGTCCTCGGGGAGTTCCTTCTCCCCTCGCTGATTCTCGCGCTGGGCAGCGCCGCATTCCTGCTTCTCATGGCGCACATCATTGCTGACGAGAAGCGTAAGGGGGGCCGTAGCTCAGTGGCAGAGCAGCAGCCTTATAAGCTGCCGGTCGAGGGTTCGATTCCCTCCGGCCCTACCATGACAGGCGGGGATGAGGTGTTCGGCTATCTGCATGAACGTCTGTACATGCGAGAGCAGAAGGGCAGGGCAACCTACAACAAGCGCCTTCAGGATTCTGAGGGCAACTGGATAGACGAGATGCTGGACGAGCTCCTGGATAGCTGTGCCTACCTGGTCAGGCACCGCATGGACATAGAGAGGCTAAGCAAGCTCCGAGATAGCGACCTAGAGTACATGGAGGCAACCATTGGACACTGCTGCCAAGACGACCCCCAGCCCTAACAGCTACCAGCCGCTGTATATCATCAGGGAGCGCCTGATGTGTGGAGGGCCATCTGGGACCTCCAAGACGTACAGCTTCCTCAAGATCATTGAGCACCTACCCGACGAGAGCCATTTCGCCATCGAGGTAGATGATGGCTTCATCCGCCTTCTGGCATTGGAGTTCCCGCACATACAGGCTGCCGTGATGGCCTGGGTCGGGAACGACTGGATAGTCCAGTACGGGGATGCCAAGACGGCGAAGCTGTGGGTCGAGGACCAGGA
>DYHB01000157.1 GCA_020724415.1 Thiobacillus sp. | reverse complement strand
TGTTGTTTTGCCGAGACAATACGGATTGTCTAACTTTAATCGATAAAAATACTAGAAACTTGAGCGTCTTTCTCTAATAATTAGGTCTGAATAATATCAACGCACGCGGGTGAGAATATGAAACGTACGCTTTTGGCAGGACTGGTTTTTTCCATTTTTGCGGCGCAAGGGGCTTCGGCAATCACCCTCAAGGATGCTGCACAAGAAGCCGTATTGAAGAACCCCGAGGTGGTGGCAAAGTGGCATGCCTACAAGGCTGCTACCGAGGAAATCGGTGTGGCCGAGGGCGCCAGGCTGCCCAAGATCGATGCCACGGCCGGGGTCGGTCGGGAAACCAAGGAAACACCCGTGGCGGACTATGGCAGCTACAGCCGGCGTGGCCTGGGGGTGTTCGTCAACCAGATGCTGTTTGACGGCTATGCCACCCGGAGCGAGATCAAGCGCCTGAGTTACGCCCAGCGGGTTCGTTACTACGAAATGCTGGATGCGTCCGAAGCCACCGCCCTGGAAGCGGCCCGGGCCTACCTGGATGTATTGCGCTACCGCGAACTCCACAAGCTGGCCCAGGAAAACTACGTCAAGCACCGCCAGGTGTTCGAGCAGATTCAGGATCGGGTGAAGTCCGGTGTCGGGCGTCGGGTTGACCTGGAAACGGCAAGCGGCCGCCTGGCCTTGGCAGAGTCCAATCTGCTGACCGAAGCCTCCAACCTGCATGATGTCAGTGCCCGTTACCAGCGCATCGTGGGTTCCGTTCCCCCGGACGTGATGGAAAAGCCGGATCTCCAGGCCCTGGCCATCCCCACCACCCCCAAGGACGCCTTGCTGTCGGCTTTCCAGCAGCATCCCGCGCTTTCCGCCGCCCAGGAGAACATCATTGCCACCCAGGCGGAATACGAAGGCCGCAAATCCAAGTTCCTGCCCCGCGTGGACCTGCGGGCCGGCAAGGACATGGGCTGGGACCTGGATGGCATCGACGGCAAGCATGACACCACCAGCATCGAGTTGCTGCTGAACTACAACCTGTACAACGGGGGCTCGGACAAGGCCGCCCAACGCCAGTATTGGGAGCGCCTGAACCTGGCCAAGGATCTGCGTGACAAGACCTGTCGCGACGTGCGTCAGACCCTGTCCATTGCCTACAACGATGTGGGCCGCCTGGCCGAGCAGATGACCTATCTGGACCAGCATCGCCTGTCGGTGGAAAAGGCCCGGGAGGCTTACCAGAAGCAGTTCGATATCGGCCAGCGTACCCTGCTGGACCTGCTGGACACGGAGAACGAGTACTTCCAGGCAGAACGGGCCTATGCCATTGCCCAGTATGACCAGTCCCTGGCGTTCGCGCGAACCCAGTCGTCCATGGGCAACCTGCTGACCAGCGTGGGCTTGCAGCGTCTGGATACCTCCGAGCTGAAGCAGAGCAAGGAATCGGCCGAGTTTGATCCCTACGCCGTTTGCCCGCCCGAAAAGCCGGTTCAGATCGCCGTGGACAAGGACAAGATCTTTGCCGAGGCCATGGCCAGCCAGGGCGTGGTGGTCGGCACGGCGAACGATGCGACGGCCATGGTGCCCGTGGCAGCCCCCGGAGGCATGGCCGGAACGGGTGACAAGGCCATGGCGCCGGGCCAGGTTCTGGCCACGGTCAACTTCGACTTTGACTCCTACAAGTTGCGTCCCGATGCCCTGAACATCCTGGACGAGAACGCCCGCAGTCTGAAGATGAACCAGCAGGTGAAGGTGGAAGTGGCCGGTCATGCCGACAGCGTCCATACCGAGGCTTACAACCAGCGGCTTTCCGAGCGCCGGGCCTGGGCTGTCACCAATTTCCTGATGGACAAGGGTATTGAGAAAGACCGACTGCAAACCAAGGGCTATGGCGAAGCCAAGCCGGTGGCCTCCAACAAGACGGCTGAAGGACGTGCCAAGAACCGTCGCGTGGATCTGAACGTCAAGTAATCCTGGCGTGCGCCTGTAGCCCTCCCTGCGGGGAGGGCTTTTTCATTTTGGGCACGCGCAGATGGCCGTGTGCCCCCCCGCCCCTGTAGGGCCGGCTTCAGCCGGCCAACGCCTACGGCCAGCGAACGTGCCCACAGTAAAGATGTGCGGCGCTGACCCGGCCAACATCTCAGCAATTCCCCAGACCAACGCCCCAGCTTAACCTCCCAGGCCGGCTGACGCCGGCCCCACCCGGGGTCGTCATCCGGTACGCTGGCCAGCCGCCTGCCATATACTTGGTCTGTCATGGGATATCTGGCCGGATTGCGGGATAATTCAAAGCTGATCCGAGAATCTACATTCCATGCCGCCTCGTTTTGTCCACCTGCGTGTCCATTCCGAATATTCCGTCGTCGACAGCATCCTGACGGTGGGCGGGGCCGTGTCGGCCGCAGTGAAAGATGCCATGCCAGCCCTGGCCTTGACCGATCTGGCCAATGTGTTCGGCATGGTGAAGTTTTACTCGGGTGCCCGGAAGAAGGGCGTCAAGCCCATACTGGGGTGTGATGTCTGGGTGGCCTCCCAGATTATCCAGGACAAGATGGCTCGGATGCTGCTGCTGGTCCAGGACCGCTCCGGTTACCTGCGCCTGTGTGAACTGCTCACCCGCGCCTACCGGCAGCCCGCCCATCGGGGCCGGGTGGTCCTGAATCCCGAATGGTTCCGGGAACTGGGGACAGAGGGATTGATTGCATTGTCCGGCGCCCAGTGGGGGGAGGTGGGGCAGGCTCTGCTGAATGATGCCCAGGAGGGGGCCTTGCGCTCGGCCCGGGGGTGGTCCGAGCTGTTCCCAGGCCGCTATTACCTGGAGGTGCAGCGCAACGGTCGGCCCGATGCGGAACGTCATCTGACCCTGGCGGTGGCATTGGCGGGTGAGTTGGGCCTGCCCGTGGTGGCCACCCATACGGTGCAGTTTCTGGCCCGGGAGGATTTCAAGGCCCACGAGGCCAAGGTCTGCATCGCCGAGGGCTATGTGCTGGCCGACCGGCGCCGGCCCAAGCACTTCACCGAAGACGATTATTTCAAGACCCAGGACGAAATGGTCGCGGCCTTCGCGGATTTGCCGGAGGCTGTGGAGAATACCCTGGAGATCGCCCGGCGTTGCAATCTGGTCCTGGAACTGGGCAAGAGCCGGTTGCCGGACTTTCCCACACCCGAGGGCATGACGCTGGATGATTACTTGCGGGCCCGGGCCCGGGCGGGGCTGGAGGAGCGTCTGCTGGCCCTGTACCCCGATGCGGGCGAGCGCAGCACTCGGGAACCCGAATATCAGGAGCGGTTGGCCATCGAATTGGACACCATCATCCAGATGGGTTTCCCGGGCTATTTCCTCATCGTGGCCGACTTCATCAACTGGGCCAAGCACAATGGGGTGCCGGTGGGGCCGGGACGGGGTTCGGGCGCCGGTTCCCTGGTGGCCTACAGCATTGGCATCACGGACCTGGACCCTTTGCGTTATGCCTTGTTGTTCGAGCGTTTCCTGAATCCCGAACGGGTCTCCATGCCCGACTTCGACATCGATTTCTGCCAGGACAACCGCTACAAGGTCATCGAGTACGTGCGCGACAAGTATGGTGCCGATGCCGTGTCCCAGATCGCCACCTTCGGCACCATGGCGGCCCGGGCCGTGGTGCGGGATGTGGGCCGGGTGCTGGACCTGCCCTACAACTTCTGCGACGGCCTGTCCAAGATGATTCCGTCTGCCCCGGGCAAGAGCGTGACCCTGGCCCAGGCTCTGGACGAGGTGCCCGAGCTCAAGGAACGCTACGACCGGGAAGAAGAGGTCAAGGAGCTGTTCGACCTGGCCAGCAAACTCGAGGGCTTGACCCGGAACGTTGGCATGCATGCGGGGGGGGTGCTCATCGCCCCGGGCAAGCTCACCGACTTTTGCCCGTTGTACAGTGCCGATGGTTCCGAATCCGTCGTATCCCAGCTGGACAAGGACGACGTGGAAAAGATCGGCCTGGTCAAGTTCGACTTTCTGGGGCTGCGCAACCTCACCATCATTGCCCTGGCCATGACCTACATCCAGCGTCTGGACCCGACGTTTACCACCCGGCTGGAAGACCTGTCCTTCGATGACCCGGCGG
>DYHB01000156.1 GCA_020724415.1 Thiobacillus sp. | reverse complement strand
ATACCGGCTTTTGATTTCCCGGTATTGTCGCATCATGGGAGTAACCGCCACTGCCGTACCTCCGCCGGGCCTGACTGCTGTGGCCATTATAACATGCCGGTCCGCACCTCAAAAGGGAAACTCCGGAAGGGTGTCGGGGAACCGCGCAAGACCCGGCCCCTTGTCAGGGCCGGTGAAAGCACCATCCGTGTTTCGAAAGTTTTAACCGGTGCGACATCCCCCTCAATCAATTGAGGGCCGGGGGAAGATCCTTCGAGATGGGTTGAGGTTCCGGACGAAAGACTTTCACTTTTCCGGTTTTGTTCCACCGGCGAACCCAGCACCTTTTGGCGGCACCTTGTTGACCATGCGAGAGGTATGATGTTGTAACCCACCGTGCCGGCATCAACAAATTCTTGTCAATTCAAGAAGGATTTCTGGCTGCAAAAGGCGAATGGAAAACTTGCTAGGTAAATCGTTCCTGTTTCACCATTATTCGACATTTTGCGAGGGGGCTGGGGCTGGTGCAGAGCGCCAAGAGACTGGCCGGGTATCTCGCCCGCGAACTTTCCCTTGACTCCCGTCAGGCCGACCGCCTGCGGTTCGGCGCCGAAGTCATTTTCTCCACCGTTCTCGGGACCGCGGCCATCGCGGCCATGGGATACCTGCTGGGCTGCCCGGCGGAGGCCCTGGCTGCCGCCGCGGCCTGCGCCGCGGTGCGCGGATACGCCGGGGGCGCCCACTGCTCCACGGCCTGGTGCTGCGCCCTCACCTCCGGCACGGCCTTCGCCGCCCTCGGCCAGGCAGCCGCCATGCTGACGCCACACCTGAACGGAACCGAGCCCCTGGTGATCTTCCTCGGCGGCGCCTTAAGCGCCAGTCTGGTCTTCAGACTGGCGCCGGTCGACAGCCCGGTGAAACCGATCGCGGAGCCCGACCGCCGCGCCCGGCTGAGAAAACGCGCCCTGCTGGCCGTGTTTTTGGTCACGGCCCTGCTGCTGGTCCTCGTTCACCTTTTCGCGACCCCCGGGCTCTTTTTGGCCGCCGGGTTCGGCCTCGCCTGGTCCGGCCTGCTCCTGACCGGCCCGCTCCACCGCCTGATGGCCCTGGCCGACGGGGCGCTGGGCTTCTGCGCCCGCCTGCTGAGGCGCGTTTCTATGTCCCCAGCCGGTCCATAAGGAGGTGAAAAACAATGAGCCGCCTGAAACTGCCGCTTCTGCTGGCGCTCACGACCCTGCTCTCGCTGTTCAGCCTGGTGGGGTCCGCTTCCGCCAGCGCTTGGCTTCACTACCAGCCGCGCCCGCCGCTGGAGTAGGGAATGCCGCCTCCGGAGCCCGGGGAGGCGTTCCGCCTCCCCGGCGCTCCCGGACCGGGTGCCCGACCGCAATAACTTGAGGGGGCGGTTTCGTGCCTGTCCACCCCACCGTGGCCATCCTGCACACGCTTCCGGAAGCCCTTGTCGTGATAGGTCTGGTCTATGGCCTGCTCGGCTTCCGGTTTCAACTGGGCCGGATCGCGGTCTTAGGTTTGCTATTTTTGACCACGACCTTGACCGTGCGGGCCCTGGGCGCGCCCTTTCCGGCCCACGCCCTGTTCAGCCTGATCATTATGTCGGTGGTGATCAGCCTCTGGAGCAGGCTGGCGCTGCAGCGGGTGATCTGCGCCTGGGCCGCGGCGCTGGCGTTGTTGATTACCGTCGAGGTCTGCTCGATGCTACTGATCCAACACCTGACCGGAATAAGCATAGAAGAGTTGTTGGCCCAGCCGGTCCTCTGGGCAATCTCCGGCTGGCCCCACATTATCGTGCTGGGCCTGGCGGCGGTCTGGGCGTTCCGGCGCGGCGGGCTGAAGCCCTTCAAAGAGGCCGCCGGCTGATGCAATCACCACGTGCTGGTGAAACAAACGGGCTTCCAGCGTCACTTCACGAGATCTTCTCCACTGCCGCCCTGACCTCCACCCTGGTCAAGGCCCTGGCTCTGGTCATGCTGATTAACCTACTTTGGGATTTGTCTTGGACCAACCCCTGGAGCTGGGCCGGCCTGGCCATGCTGGTCCTGCTGTTCGGCGCCGCCGCCTATGGCCTGGAAGTGAAGCTCTTGAAGGTCGCGCCCCGGCCGGCACCGGTCGACCTGGCCTACGCTGTTTTCTCCCTGGCCCTGGTGTTCATCATCCTGCTTCCGGCCCGGCAACATTTCAGCCACTTGAGCGCCCTGCTATTCTTCCCGGTGGTGATCTCCACCCTGCTCCTGGGCCGGAGGGGCCTGGTCGCCGCCTTTGCCGGCGTTTCCTTCATTCTGCTGCTCGAACTCCACTACCGCGGTCAGGCCACCACCTGGAACACCGCCGCCAGCATTTTGACCGCGGCGGTGATGCTCTTCGTGGCCTGGCTGGTGGGCGAGGCCACCGAGTTGAACCGGCGCACCACCCGCTCGCTCTCCGAAAACTCCCACCTCCTCCAGACCGTCCTCGACGCCCTGCCGGCCGGAATTCTCACGCAGGATCACGAGGGACGGACCATTTCCGCGAACCGTTACCTCCGGCGGCTGCTCGGCCGCGGCGCGGGTTGCGGAGAGACCGGTGCGGGCGGTGACCGGCCGGTGAACGGCAGGCTGGAGGCGATCCTGAACCTGGCCGCCGACCCCGAGTCCCCGGTGAAGACGGGTGAAATCACGGGCCCCGACGGCGTGGCGGTGCCGGTCCAGGTCAGCCGCCACCCGGTGGCGCTGCACGACCGCCACGTGCAGGTGATTCTGGTCCAGAACCTTTCGGACCGGGAGAAGCTTCGCGAACTGGACCTGATGCTCCACCGCGTTCTCGAGGGCTGGGAAGTGGGCGTGGTTTTTCTGGACGGCGACAACAGGGTGCGGATTTACAACGAGGCGGCACGGGAGTACCTGGGGCTCGGACCGGACATTGACGGCAGCGATGGGACCTGCATTCTCCGGCGTGTGCAGGAGTCCGCGACGGCCGGGCAGATCCGCCCTCAGGGGACCGGGACTGCGGAAGTGGTGGTGGACGGCCGATACCTGCTGGTGGACCGGGCCGCCTGGTCCAAATCACCGGACGGCCGGCCTTGGACCGTAATCACTGTTCACGACGTCACCGAGCGGAGAAAGGCGGAACTCGAACTCCAGCGGGCCCGCACTCTGTCGTCCCTGGGCCAGGTGGCGGCCGGAGTCGCCCACGAACTACGCAACCCGCTCGCGTCGCTCAAGGGCTTCGCCCAACTGGCAGCCGAGCAGGAAGACCTGGGGAAAATCAGGCAACACTTGGACATTATCTACCGCGAGGCCGGCCACATGCAGGGGATCCTCGACCGTTTCCTGCTCATGGTCCAGCCGTCACAACCCGTTCGCCGGGTTGTGGACCTCCGGGAGATAGTAATGACCGTATGGGAGCTTTTGTACAACGACAGCCTGCACCGCCAGGTCCGGCTCGAAAAAGAGCTGCCGCCGGACGAACTCACCGTCCAGGCCGACCCCCAACTCATCCGCCAGGTGATCCTGAATCTGGTAACCAACGCCTTCGAAGCCACCCCGGCCGGGGGAACCGTCCGGCTGGCGGCCGGGGCGTTCGACGGTGAGGTCCACCTGACGGTGAGCGACACCGGGAGCGGCATCCCGCCGCAACTTCTGGACGACATTTTCACGCCCTTTTTCACCACCAAGGACGAGGGCACCGGCCTGGGGCTGGCCATCTCCAACGAGGTGGCGAAAAGCCACGGCGGCGCTCTGAAAGTGGAGTCCTCGGACACCGGTTCATCTTTCCGCGTGATTCTCCCCCTCTTCCGCCCCGAACCCCACTAAAAAAAGGGGTCAGGCCCCTTTTTACCTTTTGACTTTCAGATTGAGCCCTAGACCCGGTATGATGACGTCTGTTAACTGCGAAACAGGCCGGAAACTTTGCAACAGAGAACCGTCCCTTGTCGCAAGAAAAAGAGAAAAAGGAGAAAAAGGGGTCAGGCCCCTTTTTGTGTTGAATGTAAAAGGCGGCCGGGAATACCTTCCTTATCCCGACCGCCTCTTGAGTTAAACTCCACTGATGCCCATGTCGAACCCGGCACTAGGATGTCGGCCCACACCCGGAGGGCCCGCACGACGCTCACCCGCTCGGCGTGCAGGTGTTTCCGGTAA
>DYHB01000023.1:11460-31435 GCA_020724415.1 Thiobacillus sp. | reverse complement strand
TGAGCAGGCCCAGGCCGATGAAGGCGCCGGGGGGCAGGATGGCCAGCAGGAAGCCGTCGTAGTCCGGCATGACCTGGATGGCCAGGGCCTTGGCGGCCGGGCCGAAGGCCAGGTCGAAGCCGGCGAACAGGGTGCCCTTGCCGAAGATCTCCCGCATGCCGCCCAGGACGATGAGCACCAGGGTGAGGCCCAGGCCCATCATCACCGCATCCAGGACCGAATGGCCAAGGCTGCGCTTGGAGGCGAAACTTTCCACCCGGGCCAGGACGATGCAGTTGGTGGTGATGAGGGGGATGAACACCCCCAGGACCAGGTACAGGGGCAGGGCGTAGGCATGGATGAGCAGATCCACCACGGTGACCATGGCGGCAATGATCAGGACGAACACCGGGATGCGCACGGCCACCGGGATCTGGTCCCGGACCAGGGAAACCGAGCCGCTGGCCACGGCCATGACCAGGGTGGTGGCCAGCCCCAGGGAGAGGGCATTGACCACGTTGTTGCTGATGGCCAGCAGGGGGCACAGGCCCAGCAACTGGATGATGCCGGGATTCTGTTTCCAGAGGCCGTTGTAGATGATGTCACGGGCTTCGGGGGACATGGTCAGTCTCCTTTTTGGGGCAGCAGGGCATCCCGATGGGCTTCGAAGTACTCCAGGGACTTGCCCACGGCCTTGACGACGGCGCGGGGGGTGATGGTGGCGCCGGCCATGGAATCGAAGGCGCCGCCATCCTTGCGCACCTTCCATTGATCGGGCTTGCGGGTGGCCAGGCTGATGCCCTCGAACTGGCGAATCCAGGGGCTCTTGCCCAGCTCGATGTAGTCTCCCAGGCCCGGGGTTTCACGATGTTCGGTCACGCGCACGCCCGAGATGCTGCCGTCGGCCCGGATGCCCACCAGCAGCTTGATTTCGCCGCTGTAACCGTCCGGTGCGGCGATCTCCAGCGCCACCGCAGCGGGCTGCCCACCCTGATAGGCCGGATAGGCGTGGCCCGCCCGTTTCAGGCCCAGGAGGGGATGGGGCATCAGGGGCACGGCGTCAGCCACGGGGTTGTTGTCAAAGGCGTTGGCGGGCAGGGTCTGGGCGATGAGCTTGAGCTTGGCCGCTTCCACGGAGCGCTGGATGGTGGGCTGGGTCATGCTGAAGGTGCCCGACAGCAGGGCGGCACCGATCACTGCAAACACCAGCAGGGCCAGGGCGGTACGCAGGGTATCCCGGATCAGGGTGGCGTCCAGGGTCATATCTTGGGCTTCTCGTGGCGTCGGTGGCCGAACACCCGGGGCTGGGTGTACAGATCGATGAAGGGGGCGGCCACGTTCATCAGCAGGATGGCGAAGGCCACCCCGTCGGGATAGCCGCCGTAGGTCCGGATGATGACGGTCAGGAACCCGGCCACCGCGGCGAAGATGACCTTGCCCAGGGGCGTGCCGCAGCCGCTGACCGGGTCGGTGGCGATGAAGAAGGCCCCCAGCATGACGCTGGCGGTGAACAGGTGGAACACGGCGCCCATGTGCCGGGACGGGTCCAGGGCATGCAGGCCGGCGGCCGTGGCGGCCACGGCCAGGAGGAAGACGATGGGCACGTGCCAGGTCATGACCCGGTTGGCCAGCAGGAGCAGTCCACCCAGCAGGTACATGCCGGCGATCCATTCCAGCCCGGAACCCGAAAGACGGCCAAAGACCGGATTGGCCAGGATTTCCTCCTTGGGCACCCCGGCCCGGAGCAGGGTCTTGACGGTGTCCAGGGGGCTGGCCATGGTGTAGGCGTCCACGCTGATCAGCCCGCCGCCCGCAAACACCAGGTCGAAGGCATCGGCCAGGCCGGGGGCATGGACGGCCAGATGGATGGGCGCCGGCCACTGGGTCATGTACATGGGGAAGCTGACGATCAGGACCGCATAGCCGATCATGGCCGGGTTGAAGGGGTTCTGGCCCAGGCCGCCGTAGAGATGCTTGGCCACGATCACCGCAAACAGCAGGCCCGTGGCATACAGCCAGATGGGTGCCAGGGTCGGTACCGAGAGCGCGAACAGCCAGGCCGTGACGATGACCGAGCCGTCGGTCAGGAAAGGCCGCAAGGGATAGCCCCGCATGACCAGAGCCAGGCTTTCGAACAGGATGGCCAGCAGGGTGCAGACGATGAGGCTGACCCAGATGCCGGGACCGAAGAACCAGGCGTGGGCGATGATGCCGGGCACCAGGGCGGCCAGGACCTTGAGCATGGTCAGGCGGACCGAGTTGCGGCTGGCGATGACGTAGGGCGAACCGTTCATGGGGTGGACACCGGTGATTTGTCCCCTTCCGGTGGGGGGGTGGAGGCATCGGTACCCTGGCGACGGGCTTCGATGGCCTGGATTTCCTGCTCGACCGCCGGGGCCAGGTTGTCGGTGTTCTGGGGCTGCACGCCTTCCTTGGCCTTGGCCGCCCGTTCCATGGCGGCCTGGAGGATGGCCTTCTTGCGCGCCGCCTCCGGATCGTCGGCGGCGGCGGCACCGGATGCCGGCTTGCCCGCCGCCTTCTGGGCCAGCTTCTCGGCCTTCTCCCGCTTTTCCCGCTCCAGGCGGAACTGGCGGAATTCATGCCGCTCCCGGGCAATCTGGGCGGCCTGGCTGTCCTTGTCCCGGGCCCGGATTTCGCTCTTGGCGAACCGGTAGAAATCCACCAAGGGAATGTGGCTGGGGCAGACATAGCTGCAACAGCCGCACTCGATGCAGTCGAACAGGTTGTAGCGCTCGGTCTTGTCGAAGGCCTTGGCCTTGGCGTACCAGTAGAGCTCGAAGGGTTGCAGCTCCGCCGGGCAGGCCAGGGCGCACTGGCCGCAGCGGATGCAGGGCAGGGTGGGCGGGGCCGGCGGGAACAGGGCAGGATGCTTGACGATGATGCAGTTGACGGACTTGGCCACGGGAGACTGTTCGTCCTCCAGTTCGAAGCCCATCAGGGGGCCGCCGACGATCTGGCCGCTGGCGCCGGGCAGCGCGCCACCCGCCGCCTCGATCAGGGCCTGGATGGGGGTGCCCAGGCGTACCTCGAAATTGCCCGGCCGGGCCACATGACCGGTGATGGTGACGACCCGGGAGATCAGGGGCTGGCCCAGCACCAGGGCCCGGTACAGGCTGGCGGCCGTACCCACGTTGAAGACCTGGATGCCGATGTCCGTGGACAGCAGGCCGGTGGGGGTTTGCAGGCCGGTGAGCAACTGGGTGAGCTGCTTGGCGCCCCCCGATGGGTAGAGGGTGGGTACGGCCAGGATCTCCACCGGGAAGCCCGCGCCCCGGGCGGCGGCGGTCATGGCGGCCAGGGCTTCGGGCTTGTTGTCCTCGATGCCCACCAGCACGGTCTCGGCCCCCAGCAGGTGACGCATGATGGCGGCCCCCTGGATGACTTCGTCGGCCCGTTCCCGCATCAGCCGGTCGTCGCAGGTGATCCAGGGCTCGCATTCCGAACCGTTCAGGATCAGGGTGGGTATGTGGCCCGCCTTGCCCTTGTCCAGTTTCACCGCCGAGGGGAACACCGCACCGCCCAGGCCGGCGATGCCCAGGTGACGCACGGCTTCCAGCACGTCCGCCTGGGGCAGGCCGTGCCAGTCCAGGGGCGGGGTCGGGCAGGCCTGGTCGTCCCCATCCGATTCGATCACCACGCACAGGCCGGGCAGGCCGGACGGATGGGCCAGGGTACGCATCTCCACGGCCGAGACGATGCCCGAGGTGGGCGCATGGACGGCCGTGGAGATGCGTCCCTCGGGCAGGCCGATGACCTGGCCCCGCAGGACCCGGTCGCCGGGCTGGACGCACGCCGCGGCGGGATGGCCCATGTGCTGGGACAGGGGCACCACATAGCGGGGCAGCAGGGGCAGGCTGGCGATGGGCGCGGCGTTGGATTCGGCCTTGTGCTCCGGGGGGTGGATGCCGCCGTTGAAGGTATGCAGCTTTCTCATGCGGCCTGCTTCAGTCGAATGACGGGGTAGCGCCATTTCCAGTTGTCCAGCCGGGCCGGGATGACTTCCATGGCAATGCAATCCACCGGGCAGGGGGCGAGGCACAGCTCGCAGCCGGTGCATTGATCGGCCACGATGGTGTGCAACTGCTTGGATGCGCCCACGATGGCATCCACGGGACAGGCCTGGATGCACAGGGTGCAACCGATGCAGGTGCTCTCGTCGATGACGGCCACGGACTTGAGCTTGGGCTCCAGCCCTTCGCCCAGGGGCTTGGCCTCCACGCCCAGCAGTTCCGCCAGGCGCTGGATGCCGTCCTCGCCGCCGGGGGGGCAGCGGTTGATGTCTGCCTCGCCCTTGGCGATGGCTTCGGCATAGGGCCGGCAGCCCGGGTAGCCGCATTGGCCGCATTGGGTCTGGGGCAGGATGGCATCGATCTTTTCCACCACCGGGTCTTCCTCGACCTTGTAGTAGTCCGCCGCCCAGCCCAGTACCGCCCCCAGGACCAGGCCAATGCCGGCCAGTACCAGGATGGCGGTCAGCATGATGCGCCCCGGCAGGCCCGGTATCCGGTCACTTGATCAGCCCGGAAAAACCCATGAAGGCCAGGGACATGAGGCCGGCCGTGATCATGGCGATGCTGGTGCCCTTGAAGGGCAGGGGGACATCGGCGGCCTCCAGGCGTTCCCGCATGGCGGCAAACAAGACCAGCACCAGGGTGAAACCCAGGGCGCCACCCATGCCGAACACCAGGGACTCGACGAAGTTGTGCTGCTCCTGGACATTGAGCAGGGGTATGCCCAGCACGGCGCAGTTGGTGGTGATGAGGGGCAGGTAGATGCCCAGGACCCGGAACAGGACCGGGCTGGTCTTGCGGATGAACATCTCGGTGAAGCCCACGATGCCGGCGATCACCACGATGAAGGACAAGGTGCGCAGATAGGCCAGTTCCTGGCCCAGCAGATAGGTGTCGATCAGGTTGCTGGCGCCCGAGGCCAGGGTCAGCACGAAGGTGGTGGCGGCCCCCATGCCCAGGGCGGTTTCCAGCTTCCTTGATACCCCCATGAACGGACACAGGCCCAGGATCTTGGCCATCACGATGTTGTTGACGAACACCGTGGCGATGAGGATGAGCAGGTATTGTTCCATAAGGGGGGCAGGGATTGACGCGCAATTATCCGCCAGAGGGGGAGGGGAGACAACCCTGGAACCGTTGCGGTTGCGGGGCTGTCGCCGTGCCGGAGCGGGTTTCCCGGGGGGCTAGTCCAGCAGGTCGTGGGCGCCGTCGCAGTAGGGCGGGTTCTGGGTGTGCTTGCAGTTGCACAGGTAGAACGACGACTTCTCCTTGACTTCGATGCGCATGGGTTCGAAATCGGTGCCTGCGTGGGAACCATCGCAGAAGGGTTGGGACTTGGACCGGCCGCAACTGCACCACCAGTACTCGCCGGGTTCCAGATCGACGGAGGTGGGGGTTTTGGATGCAATGACGGGTTCTGACATGGGGGTCTCCTGGGTTAGGGGGTGGATAAGACGGAAAACGGGATCGCCGGGTGTTGGAACGGTTCGGGAACGGGGTCAGCCTGGCCTGTCCCAGGGGTGATGGGTCAGCCCCAGGTCCTGGGCCAGTCCGGGGTGGGTCACCCGCCCCTGGTACAGGTTCAGCCCCCGGGCCAGGCCAGGGTCGGCCGCCAGGGCGCTGGCCAGGCCGTCCCGGCCCAGTTCCAGCAAGACCGGCAGGGTGGCCTCCATCAGGGCGACAGTGCTGGTGCGCGCCACCGCGCCCGGCATGTTGGCCACCCCGTAATGGACCACGCCCGCCTCGACGAAGAAGGGCGCCGCGTGGGTGGTGGGGCGGGAGGTCTCGGCAATCCCGCCCTGGTCGATGGCGACGTCCACGATGGCAGCGCCCCGGGGCATGCAGGCCACCAGGGCCCGGTCGATCAGCCGGGGTGCCCTGCGGCCGGGCAGGTAGACGGCGCCGATCACCAGGTCGGCTTCGGTCAGGCTGGCTTCCAGATTGCCGGTGTTGGAGTGGAGGGTCTGGATCCGGCCGGCATAGAGATCGTCGAAATGGCGCAGGCGTTCCGGGCTGCGGTCCAGCAAGGTGACCCGGGCGCCCGTGCCCACGGCCATGCGGGCCGCATTGGCGCCTACCTGGCCGCCGCCGATGATGACCACATGGCCGGGTGCCACGCCGGGCACACCGCCCAGCAGGGTGCCCCGACCGCCATTTTTCATCTCCAGGGCCTGCATGCCCATCTGCACCGAGAGTCGGCCGGCCACCTGGGACATGGGGGCCAGGAGCGGCGTTCCGCCATGGCCGTCCTCCACGGTTTCGAAGGCAAACGCCGTGACACCCTTCTCCAGGAGGGTTCGGGCCAGGTCCGGTGCCGCCGCCAAGTGCAGGTAGCAGTACAGCATCTGGCCTTCCCGCAGAAGGGCGGTTTCGGAGGGCTGGGGCTCCTTGACCTTGTAGATCAGGTCGCAGGCGTAGATTTCCTCGGGCCCCGGGACGACCCGGGCCCCGGACTGGCGATACTCCTGATCGGTGAAGCCGATGGCCAGGCCTGCATTCTGTTCCACGCAGACCTGATGGCCGGCCGATACCAGGCGTGCCACGCCAGCCGGGGTGGCCGCGACCCGGTGCTCTTCAACCTTGATCTCTTTGGGGATGCCGATGTTCATGGCCGGGAGATTACTTTTAATCCGACTAAATTACTAGGGAATTGTGTACCACCGAAGTCGGTGCCATCGAAATGAGTGCCGCCGAAAGCCGCTCCAGAGGGGGAATGCCCTATGGACGCGCCGGGCGCCAGCGCTTGAGCATCAGGGAATTGGATACCACGGAGACCGAGGACAAGGCCATGGCGGCGCCGGCGATGACGGGGTTGAGCATGCCCAGGGCGGCCAGGGGCAGGGCCAGCACGTTGTAGATGAAGGCGAAGAACAGGTTCTGCCGGATCTTGCGCATTACCGCCCGGGACAGGGCCACGGCATCGGCCACGGCGCCCAGATCGTTGCGCATGAGGGTGATGTCGGCGGCTTCCAGGGCGATGTCGGCGCCGGCCGCCATGGCAAAGCTGACGTCCGCACTGGCCAGGGCGGGAGCGTCGTTGATGCCGTCCCCGGCCATGCCCACGCGCCGGCCGTCGGCCTTCAGTGCCTGGATGATGGTGGCCTTGCCCGAGGGCGCGATGCCGGCGTGAACCCGGGTAATGCCGGCCTGGTCCGCAACGGCTTGGGCTGCGGCCGGGTTGTCGCCGGTCACCATCACGGTCTGGATGCCCAGGGCACCCAGGCGGGCCAGGGCAGCAGGGGTGCCTGGCCTCAGGACATCCATGAAGGCCAGCCGGGCCAGGGTCTGTTCGGGACTGGCCAGGGCGGTCCAGGTAGCGGGGGGGTAGCCCGGCACGGGGTCGGTCCGGATCAGGCTGAGGGACAGGTTGCCCAGGCGGCCGCGAACGCCCAGCCCGGGGATGTTTTCGAACGCCTGGACCGGGATGGGCTGGATACCCAGGCGTCTGGCGGATTCCTGCACGGCCCGGGCGATGGGGTGGCTGGACCCCTGTTCCAGGCTGGTGGCCCAGGTCAGGATCTGATGCTGATCGATGCCGCCATCGGTCAGGATTTGGGTCAACTCGGGGTGACCCTGGGTCAGGGTGCCGGTTTTGTCCAGGGCCAGGATGTCGAGCTGTTCCGCCCGCTCCAGCGCTTCGGCGCTGCGCACCAGGATGCCCAGCCGGGCACCCCGGCCCAGGCCCACCATGACCGCCGTGGGGGTGGCCAGACCCAGGGCGCAGGGGCAGGCGATGACCAGGACGGCCACGGCCGGGATCAGGCCCTCGGCCAGACTGCCCGTGGTCAGCCACCAGCCCAGCCAGGTCAGGATGGCCAGGGCGACCACCGCCGGCACGAACCAGCCGGAAATCCGGTCGGCCAGTTGCTGGATCGGGGCTTTGGAGCCTTGGGCGGCCTCGGTGAGGCGGACGATTTCCATCAACTGGGTATGGCGCCCTACGCCGTGGGCTTCCACATGCAACAGGCCGTCCAGGTTCTGGGTGCCGGCATAGACCCGGTCTCCTGCGGTCTTCGCGGCTGGCAGGCTCTCGCCGGTGAGCAGGCTTTCGTCCAGCCCGGATTGGCCCTCCAGGATGATGCCATCCACCGGCACCTGCTCTCCGGAACGGACGCGCACCACATCTCCGGGATGGAGCGTGTCCAGGGGGCGTTCTTCCCATGCTTCACCGACCCGGACCCAGGCAGATTTGGGGTTGAGGGCCAGGAGTTGCTCGATGGCCCCGGAGGTTTTGGCCTTGGCCCTGGACTCCAGGAGCTTGCCCAGGCGCACCAGGGTGATGACGGCGGCGCTGGCTTCGAAGTAAAGATGGCCCTGGCTGTCCAGGAGCAGGCTGGCCACGCTGTAGAGATAGGCGGCACTGGTGCCCAGGGCCACCAGGACATCCATGTTGGCGCCGCCGCCCCGCAGGGCATTCCAGGCCCCACGGTAGAAGCGCCAGCCGGCCAGGAACTGCACGGGGGTGGCCAGGAGCCACTGGAGCCAGCCGGGTAACAGGTGATGTCCGGAGCCGGGACCCAGCATGGCCACCATTTCCAGCATCAGGGGCAGGGAGCATAGGGCCGCCAGCAGGAAGACCCGCTGTTCGTGGCGCCAGGCCTCCGCCTTGCGGGCGGCAGCATCCGCGCGACCGGCCTCTGCCAGAGGATGGGCCCGGTAACCGGCCCGCTGCACGGCGGACAGGAGGCTGTCCAGGTCGCCCTGTCCGGGGGTGTAGCGCACCCGGGCCTGTTCCGTGGCGGGGTTGACCCGGGCGTCCACCCCGGGCAGGGCGTTCAGGGCTTGTTCGATGCGGCCGGCGCAGGCCGCACAGGTCATGCCTTCCAGTTGCAGGTTCAGGGTCTGGGGTGGGACGCTGAAACCGGTTTTGGCGATACGGTCCAGGATCTCGGCGGGGCTTGTCCGGGCCGGGTCGTAGGTCACCCGGGCCTTTTCGGCCGCCAGGTTGACCTGGGCGGACACGCCCTCGAGGCGATTGAGGTTTTTTTCCAGGCGCGTGGAGCATGCGGCACAGGTCATGCCGCCGATGGGCAGTTCCAATATCCGCGGGGACCCGGGTTCGGGGGGGGAAGTCCCGGCGCGCCCGGCCTGTTCGTCCGCTCGGCTGGCCTCGGTCCGGGAATCTGCCTGGCCGGGGCTGCCCTCGCCGACCTCAGGCGTTGTCATGCTCACGCAGGAATAGTTTCAATTCCGCCAGGGGCAGGGGCTTGGAGATGAAATAGCCCTGGGCCACATGGCAGCCCTCGTGACTCAGGAAATCCAGTTGCTCCTGGGTTTCCACGCCTTCCGCCACCACTTCCAGGTCAAGGGTGTAGGACATGGTGATGATGGTCCGCACGATGGCGCTATCGCCCATGTCTTGGGGGGTGTCCCGGACGAAGGCCCGGTCGATCTTGAGACGATCCACGGGCAGTCGCTTGAGGTAGGACAGGGAGGAGTGGCCGGTGCCGAAGTCGTCGATGGCCACGTCGATGCCCTGGTTGGACAGGTATTCCAGCAGATGGGTGGTCTTGGCGATGTCGCTCATGGCAATGCTTTCCGTGATCTCGATTTCCACCCGCTGGGGCGGCATGCCGGTGCGCTCCAGAATCTCGGCCAGGGTCTGGGCAAACCCGGGGGCGCTGATTTCCCGGGCGGATATGTTGACTGCCAGACGCAGCTCGCGGTCGAGTTCACGGGAGAGGGACAGGATTTCCCGGCAGGCAGTTTCCAGCATCCATTGGCCCAGGGGAATGATCAGCCCGGTCTCTTCCGCCAGGGGAATGAAGTCTGCCGGAGAGACCAGGTTGCCGTCGTGCTGCCAGCGGATCAGGGCCTCCACGCCCAGTATCCTGCCGGTGGCGATTTCCATCTGGGGCTGGTAGTGCATGGTGAAGGCACCCCGCTCCACGGCCAGGCGCAGGGCGGTTTCCATGGCCAGGCGCAGGGCGGTCTGCTCGGCCATGGATTCGTCGAAGAAGCACATCTGGTTGCGGCCTTCGTTCTTGGCCCGGTACATGGCGGTGTCGGCATTGCGCAAGAGCATGCCCAGGTCCTGGCCATCCTTGGGGAACAGGCTGATGCCGATGCTGGCACCCACGTACCATTCGCGTCCTTCCAGCTCCACGGGCTGATTCAGTTCGTTCAGGATCTTTTCACCGATCCGCTCGGCATCCATGGGGTTCTGGATGTCTTCCAGCAGGACGGCGAATTCATCGCCGCCCAGGCGTGCCACGGTGTCGCTGCTGCGCACGCAGGACAGCAGGCGCTTGGCCGCGATGGCCAGGAGCCGGTCCCCGGCGCCATGGCCCAGGGTGTCGTTGATCTTCTTGAACTGGTCCAGGTCCAGGAACAGCAGGGCCAGGGTCTGCTTCTGGCGCTTGGCCCGCTCGATGGCGTGGTTGATGCGGTCGCTCATCAGTTGCCGGTTGGGCAACAGGGTGAGGGAATCGTAGTGGGCAAGCATGTAGATGTGGTCATTCACCTCCTTCTGGTCGGTGATGTCCTGGAACATGCTGATGTAATAGTGGGTCTTGCCCGCGTCATCCCGGACCGAGGAGATGGTTTCCCAGGCCGTGAAGATGTCCCCGGATTTGCGCCGGTTCCAGATTTCCCCCACCCATTGGCCTTCATGGACCAGGGCATGCCAGAACTCCTTGTAGAACTTGGCATCATGCCGTCCGGACTTGAGCAGGGCCGGCGTGGCCTGGATGGCCTCTTCCTCCTCGTAGCCGGTCACCCGGGTAAACATCTGGTTGACCCGCAGGATGCGGCCCTGGGCATCGGTGATGAAGGCCGCCTGGAGGCTGTTCTCGAATACCCGGGCGGCCAGTTCCATCTCGGTGACCCGTTCCAGGTTGTCCGCCAGGCTTTGCTGGAATTTGCGATAGCCAAAACCAATGCCCACCAGGCCGATCAGCCAGAAGCCAAGGTGGGATGCCCCGCTGATCAGGCTGGCCTGGCCAGCCATGCCGGTGAATTCGGCCATGGGCACCGAGACGCCGATGCCGGCCCGGATGTCCGTGGTGTTGAAGCCCTGGAAACCATGGCACTTCAGGCAGGAGGGTTGCATCATCAGGGGGCGCATCATCCGGAGATGGGTCTGGCCGTCGGATTCGGTCATTTCCATCACTTCCTTCTTGCCCTGCCGGAAGGCATCGATGGCCGCCTGTTCCCAGGCATCCGGCAGGTTGGCTGGATTGAACGGGGCATCGCTCACCAGCCGGCTGGGAACGCCGTACAGGTCGCCATGACGCTGCATCAGATGGCTCAGGGCAGAGGCCGGGTCATACAGGGTCAGACTCTTGCCGTCAGAGGTCAGCACATCCCGGTGTTCGAGAAAATCCAGGCTGGCGATGGGCGGGGTGTCGGTATTGGCTTCCAGATACATGCCACCCCGGTCCGTGGCCCACAGGCGAATCGCCAGATCCTTGTTGAAATGGCTGATGGCCAGGCTATAGGCCTGGGCATGGGCATTCTTGTAATGCTGACGCACGTTCAGGTAGTAGGACAGGCCCACCAGCAGGGTCCAGACGACAAGGATGATCCAGGCCCCCTTGCGGGGCAGGTTGCGGATGCCGTAGGAATCCGTGACCGGACTCATGTGTCGGATACTCCCCTTGTGCTGTCATGCATGGTGTTGAAAACGGGCGTCTAACCCACGGTGCTGGCAGTAATGTTAACTACTTCACTTGCAAACTCCGATAACGGCAGTTCATGACATAACTTTAGCCTGATTGGGCGGTCCCGTTGCCAGGCCACCGTTTCAACCATGCCGTGGCGAAGGCTGCAGTGCCTTGCCTGCTTCACTGCCAATCGTGGGGGTGGAAGTGCCGGTGCTCGATGGCGCCATGGCGATGCCGGTGGGAGTGCACCAGATTGGCGGCCAAGAGCCGTTCCCCGTCCCGCAGGAAGGCATCCATGCCGCCATCATGGATCAGGCGGTGATCTTCGCCCAGCACCAGGGCGCGGGTACCCAGTTCCCCGGCCAGGCTGAGATTGTGGGTGGTGGTCAGGGTGGTCATGGCCAGCCCGGCCAGGAAATCCACCAGCCAGCCCGTGCTGCGGGGGTCCAGGGCGGCCGCAGGCTCATCCAGCAAGAGCAGTCTGGGCTCCAGGATGAGCAGGGCGGCCAGGGCCACCTTCTGTTTCTCGCCGCCAGACAGCGTGAAGGGGGGGCGGTCCAGGAAGCGGTCGATGCGCATTTCGCCAGCCCAGTGCCGTACCCGCTCGTCCACCCGATCCAGGCCCAGCTGCCGGGGGCCAAAGGCCAGCTCGTCGTAGACCGTGGGGTTGAACAACATGACATCCGGATTTTGGAACAGCAGGACCACTTCGCGCCGGAAGCGCGTTCTGAGCGGACCGTGTTTGAGTGTGCTCGGGCTGACCGGCTCTCCGTCATAGCTCACCATGCCCTGGCTGGCACTGATCAGGCCGTTCATGATCTTGAGCAGGGTGGACTTGCCGCTGCCGTTGCAGCCCAGCAGAACCACCTTCTCCCCCGGGCCGAGGCCGAAACTGATGTCCGTCAGTGTTGCCTGGTCACCGTAGCGATGACCCAGTTCGCGCACCTCCATCATTGGAAAAATCCTCGGGAGCGCAGGGCCTGGGCGGATTCGTGGGCGTTGGCCAGGGCCCGGTCCAGGAGCCAGACCAAGGCCCGGGCTGCGGCCCGGTAACGGGCCTGGAGGGCCGGCTCGCCCAGTTGCCGGCTTTCCAGGCCCTGGCGGAACTCCACCAGGGTACGACGCATGGACTGGGCCTGGCTCATGGCCAGCACCAGGAGGAGGGACAGCCGGCGGGAGAAGGCCAGGGCCCGGAACAGGTTCACCCGTTCCATGAACAGGAAGGTGAGCAGGGCCATGGCCAGAACCCGCACGTTGACGGTCAGCAGCCATGGCCAGGGAAGATGGCCATCCAAAGCGAGGCTATAGCCTGCAAAAGCCAGGGAAACCATGCCGCTGAAGAGCAGGGTGGCCAACGCGGCCCGGCGCAACAGAACCCCCGCCCGGCGACCCGCCAGGGCCAGTATCAGGACGAGTCCCAGCATCAGCCAGATCGGCTCGGTCAGGGCGGACAAGGCCACTAGACCGGCCAGATAGCCCCACAGCCAGGCCTGGTCCCGGCGGCTGGCGTCAACCGGCACTGTAGCGCCCCTTCATGCGCTGGATCAGATTCCAGCCCAGTACGGTCACCAGGCCTTCCCCCAGCCCCAGGAGGGCGTGGGGTATCAGCAGGGCCGGCAGGGTGACCTGGAGCCCGAAGGGGAAGTACAGCGGGCGGCCCAGCGCGTCCTGCCCCAGCCAGGGTTGAATGCCCAGGGCCAGGGCCAAGAGCAAGGCCGGCAGCACCAAGCCGATCCAGCCTGCCAGGAACAGGGCGGTAGGCGAGTGAAGCCGCCGCAGCAGCAGGTAAATGCCCCGGGCTGCTGCCGCCCCCGCTCCCGCCATGGCCAGGGCATTCAGGGGCAGGGTGGTGACGCCCCCGTCCCCGAACAGAAGGGCTTGCATGGCGAATACAAGGGAGCCGGCCATGAAGGCCTGCCAGAAGCCGAACAGGACGGCCAGGAGGCCGATGCCGGTCACATGGGCACTGGTGCCCCCGGGCAAGGGCAGGGCGATGAAACTGGCGGCGAAGGCCGCAGCCGTGATGGCGGCCAGCCAGGGCAGACCCGCTTCATCCAGGTCCTGGCCCAGCCGACGGGCACCATAGGCCCATAGGCCCGCCGCCACCCCGTACAGGGGCAGGTAGAGCTGGGGGGCGATGAAACCGTCGGGAATATGCACAAATTGCGGACAGCGATGGCGTTCAGAAGAGGGCGGACAACGTCAGTATAAGCCGGTATTTCTCCTTGCCTTCGGCGCCTTGCTGCAAGTCGTCTTCCTTCAAGTCGGTCCAGATGGGTTTCTTCAGTGCCAGTCCCAGGCTCAGGTTGTCCTTGTAGGCCCGGGCGCCCACCACGGCGTAGAGCATCTCGCCGCCGGTGGCTTCCGCCCCGATGCCGTTCTCCACGTCCCGGCCCAGGCCCAGGTAGTTCAGTTCAAGGTTGCCGTCCAGGCGGAAGCGGGTCTCGGGGTTTGCCATCAGGCGATGGGTATAGGCCGCGTTCAGGCGGTTTTCGGTGCCAAACCGGACCCGGGTGCCATCGTCGTAGGTGTAGGTCTGGAACCGGATCTGGCCGGCTTCGAAGACAACGGTGGCATCGTCACTGATCTGCTTGGTGGCGGTCAGTCCGTAGATAAAGCTGGATTTGCCGAAACCCAGGGACTTGCCCGGATCGATGCTGCCGTCCCCCAGGCGGTGATCCGCATCCCCGCTGGGCAGTGTGGCCCCGGCGTAGGCGGTGAAATGCCAGTCCATCAGGTCATCCAGGCTCTCATTGGCGGGGACGCGCATGAACCCGTCGTCATATTTGAAGCCCACTACGCCCATCAGGCTGAGATCGGTGAAGCCACGGGAATTCAGGCCGCCCGGTTCGTCTTTCTTGATGTTGTAGGGCTGGAAGATGTAGCCGGACAGCCAGGGTGTGAAGCCA
This sequence comes from Thiobacillus sp., assembly GCA_020724415.1. GTDB lineage: Bacteria > Pseudomonadota > Gammaproteobacteria > Burkholderiales > Thiobacillaceae > JADJCP01. The sequence goes on along the minus strand of DYHB01000023.1, from coordinate 16,912 downwards.
TAGCCCAGGCCCAGCATCCAGTACTGGTTGTAATCGCCCTCGGGATTGGCCGGGTCCGGGTCGAAGGTCTTGGACTTGGCATGGTCGACCTTCAGATAAGCCAGCCAGGCACCCTGGGGCAATGTGGCTGAACTGGAGGTTTCCACCGGCGCGCCTGGGCCCTCCAGGGCGGCCGCTCCCAGGGAAGCGACGCCGTGATGGGCCCAGGCCGGGGCCCCCGCCAGAAGGCACGCACTGGCACAGAACAGGGACAGGGGTTGGGTAAAGGTCAGGGCTTTCATTTGGGTTTCCTTCGGGCATAAAGGGACAGCAGGCCGAACAGGCCCAGGATCAGGGCAACGCCGGCCACCATGGGGCCATGGCGCTCGAACAGGCTTTTCCCTTCTGTGGTAATGCTTTGGTCAGCACCTGTTTCCAAGTCGAATTCCACCCCATGACCGTCTTCCGAGAAGGCCTTTACCCGCCATAGCCCCGGGCTGTCCGGCAGAAAGGCGATGCGGCCACGGGCATCTGTCCGGCCCGACTGATAGGGCCAGGAATCCTCTTGACGCCGGATTTCGTAGCTCTCGAAACTGAAGGGGAGGTCCTCGCCATAGGACAGGTGAATGATCACGGCATGGCCGGATTCGGTCTGGTATCGGAGGTCGTGGCCTGCCGCCGGCAGTGACAGCATGGCAAGCAGGATCAGGCAGAGGCGCAGGCTGTGTCGATTCATGGCATTGGGCTATGGAATTGGGCTATGACATTGGGCTATGACATTGGGCTATGACATTGGGCTATGGCATCTGGAATTGCAGGCTGCTGGCATGAATGACCTTGTCGGCACGCGGGTCCTGCAAGGGGAGCGTCAGACTCGCCTGGATCAGCTGCATCCCCTGTTGCTGCAGGCGGACATTGATGTTCCCGTCCGGGTCCGTTGTGCCTCGGGGCTTGCCGAAATAGGCCACTGTCACCCCGGCTGCGGGTCGTCCCTGATGCCAGGCACGGAGTGCCAGCTTGTCACCCTTGCCTTTTCGGAACGGATTTTCCAGGGGGGTCAATTCCAGATGCCTGCCCACAGGCCTGGAAAACTCTGGGTGCCACAGATCCAGACGCTTGATGCCTTCCATGGACAGCCAACTGTCGAAGGTCTGGCCGGCCTGATCCTTGGGTACATTGCGGGTGCCATAGGGGGTCTTGCTCCAATAGCCCGACGAGGTCTGGAACCAGGTGAGGCTGCAATCCGCGTTCAGGGTGACCGGGTAGGTCTGGCTCGTGGAAGCCGCCACCGTCTTGCCCTCCCGGTCCAGGCACAGGGACTCGGTGACGCGCTCCGGTGGATACGTCAACGAGGCTTCGCCTTGGTGGGAGCCCACGGCATGGCCATATTGCAACACCCTGGATTGGACCTGGCCCTCGATCCAGAGGTCATGGCCCAGGCAGGGGAGGGAAAGGAAGGCAGTGGCCAGGAGGGTCAGGGAGAGGCCTTTGGGGTGCATGGTCAACTGGCAGCCAGATGGAAAAAGGGGTCAGCAATGGGGCGAAAATGGGTCAACAAGCAGATAACACCAACCGCAGTGGACTCAGCGCAGTGGACTCAGTATAGACAAGAAATAAGAAGAAAAAATATTACCTCACACAATTAAAGTGCCGAGCACACCGACCGATATAGACTTGAAAGCAACAGAAGGAACACACGGTGAGCATAAATTTCGTTTATGGAGTGATGAGTAAATTATTAAATGCTAATATGCAATCACCTATTCGATTCTGTGACATGACATGACCCTGCTTATGCGAATTTCCGCCCTGCTGCTCGTCCTGGCCACGATGTTCAACCCGGCCAGGGCCGATTTTGATGTTGGCCTGGAGGCTTATACCGTAGGTGACTTCGATAAGGCTGCACAGCAGTGGATGCCCTTGGCAGAAGCCGGCGATAAGGCCGCCCAATACCACATCGGTCTGTTGTACGAGGAAGGCCAGTCCCTGGAACAGAATTACGACCTGGCCCGATATTGGTACCTGCGGGCCGCCACGGCGGGCTTTACCGATGCCTACTTCGCCCTGGGCGAGATGTATGCCAAGGGGCGGGGCACGGTGCCGGACCGTTCCCTGGCCTACCATTGGTACAGTATGGCCGCAGACCAGAACCACAGCCGGGCCAAGGAAATCGTGGGGCGTTATGCCCCAAAGTTGTCGAATGAACAGATGGCCGAGGCCAGGCGCATCTATCAGGCCTGGCATGTCGCCCACGTTCACTGACGTTGCTTGCAAGCCGTGAAAAAAGGGCCGTTTGACGGCCCTTTTTCATGGCATTCACTCCTGGCTGGGCCGTGGAAACAGACCCGCCGGGGCAAGGAGCAGGGGGAACCAGGTGCCGTCCCGGGCCGGCGTGTACCGCCTCATCGACCCATCATCGGCCCATCATGGGCCCATGATCGGCCCTGGCCATGGCACCTCAACTCTTGGGGCGGCTATGGACATGGGACGGAACGTCCTCCATGTCCACCGGGATCAGGTTCAACAGACCGTGGCGTACACCTCTTTCTGCCGCAATGCGGTCCGACAGCTGGCGTACTTCCCGGGTATGGCCACGCAGGATGAGGGCCTCCAGGCAATTGTCGTGATCCAGGTGGACATGCATGGTGGAGACCACCAGGTCATGGGCGTGATGCTGGTGGTCGGTCAGGCGTTCCGAAAGCTGGCGCTCATGATGGTTGTACACGTAGGACAGCGCTGCCACGCAGTGGGGGGCTTCGTCGCTCTCCAGCCTCTGGCGCTCCAGTTCGCGCCGGAGCATGTCGCGCACGGCTTCCGAGCGGTTGGCGTAGCCCCGCTGACGGATGAGGTCGTCGAAGTCCTTGGCCAGCTTTTCTTCCAGGGAGATGGTGAAACGTTCCATGCCGTGCTCCTGTTGTGCGTTCCCTCGTGTGTGTAATCTATTCTAGCGCCGGGGCTTGAAGCCATGGATCAGGCGCGCCAGTTCCCTGGCCTGGTCAGGCGGCAGGGGACCATAGCGGAGGCTGGCGTAGAGGCGGGTGATGGCCTCCACCCGGGTTGCCAGATCTGGTCGAAGCGTGGCGGTCCGACGCGCCAGGTCCAGGGGGCCTTCGGTATCGGGGGTGGCCACTCCGATCCGGTTGAGTCGAGCCTTGAAGCGGCCGTAGAGGACTTGCAGCCGATCCGGTGACGGGCTGCGCCGGCGTCCCAGTATCCAGAGGGTCAGCAGGGCCAGGACCAGGAGGCTGCTCCCCACCAGGGCCCACAGCAATCCCTTCAGGCTGGCCAGGGCAGGGTGCAAGCGCTCCATCAGGGCTTTTTGTCGGGCATGGTCGTAGCCCACCACCCAGCGTTGCCATTGCATGTTGAGGGCGTCCCAGGCCTGGTGGGCCGGCCGTAGCCAGGCCAGATCCCAGGTGGCCCGGGGCCGTTCCAGTTCGGGCAGGGCCGCATTGATGCCCCGTTCCACACGGTCCGGCGCGACCGCAGCGGTCGGGTCGACCCGGACCCAGCCACGTCCTGAGAGCCAGACTTCGGCCCAGGCATGGGCATCCCGCTGCCGGACCAGCCAGTAGCCGCCCAGGGGGTTCAGCTCCGCGCCCTGGTAACCCGTCACCACCCGGGCGGGTACCTCGGCCATGCGCATCAGGACCACGAAGGCGCTGGCATAGTGTTCGCAGAAGCCGCGTCGGGTATCGAACAGGAAGGCGTCCATGGCGTCTCCGTCCAGCCTGGGGGGGCGCAGGGTGTAATAGAAATCCTCGGTGCGGAAATGGTCCAGGGCCTGGCGGATCAGGGCGCCATCGTCATTGCCGGCCTGGCGCCGCCAGGTTTCGGCCAAGCGCCGGGCGCGGGGATTCTGGCCTTCGGGCAATTGCAGGGCCAGGGCCTCCAGTTCCGGCAGGAGTACCGGATCCATCCGGTAGTCCAGATGGGCGCTATGGCTGTAACGCAGGCGTGTCTTCACCGGCTGACGGGCCAGCCACTGCATGTCGGCCGTCAGGTCGCTGGCTACGTCCGGAGCTTGGCTGGAAGCCCCCAGGGTGAACAGCCAATGCTGCTGGTGGGGCTCCAGCATGACGCTATAGTTCAGGGGACGACCGAGGGGCTGGATTTCCAGAAGATCCTCCCCGGCGATCTTCAGATCGCTCCATACCCGACCATCGTATTTCCAGAGGACCGGGCCGCGCCAATAGAGATCCGACCCGGCGGGGGCCGCACCCTCGAATTCGGCTCTGAAGGCGATGGCATCGGACTGGATCAATTCGCTGACGCTGCCCGGTTGCATGGAGTCCGACAATCCGGTGCGACCGGTTTGCACCTGTCCCAGGCCGCCGAAGGGCGTCGGCAGGCGGGGGAAAAGCAGGAACAGCAGCAGGGCCAGGGGCAGTGCCTGGAACAGGAGGACACCGCTCTGGCGCAGGAGCGCCGCCAGGGGAATGGGCCGTGCGGGTTGGGATGAGAGGATGGCGGCGGTCAGCACCACGGCGACCAGAGCGAGATAGGTGGCCAGGAGCAGGCTTTGACCATGGATGAAATGGGTCATCAGCATGAAATAGCCGATGAAGGCCAGGATCGACCGGTCCCGGACATGGCCACCAGCAGGGACACCCCGGCCTGGGGTCCGATGATGGTCCTGAACTCCGCCAATACCCCCAGGAAAACACCGGCGGCCAAGGGCAACAGCCAATAGACGGGCCACGCCCGGTCCGGACGGAGCAACTTAAGCATGATGGCCAGTACCCAGAAACCGCTGACCCAGAACGGAAGGTGCCAGACCAGGGGGGCGACCGCCAGGGTCAGGGGCAGAATGAGCCAGAGGGTGGGGTGGTCAAGCTTCATGGCGGGCCAGGACTTCCAGGCATCGTTTCAGGTGGGCGCCGCCTTGAGCGGGCGGGACGCTCTGTTCCGGCAGGCTCATGCCCCACTCCAGCCCGGCCTGCTCGGCCTCCAGGGCCCAGCGCGTCAGTCGCGACAGGCGGGCTTCCACATCCCGCTCCGGGGCCGCCGACCAGTCCAGCCAGACATGGCCGCCGCTTTGCCCCACGAACTGCTTGGTTTGCAGGGTCAGGCCGCGGGCCACCGCCTTCCAGGCAATATGGCGGGGAGAATCGCCCGGATGGTAGCCGCGCAGGCCGGTAAAGGTATCGTCGCCGGGGCGTTCTCCGGACAGCTCACGGCCTGCCTCCGCCGCTTTGGGCAGGGGCCAGTGGGTCGGTGCCGGCAAGGGATAGGCCAGCAGGGACCAGTCCGGATGCACCACCGTCCAGCACCTGAACAGGCCCAGGGGCCAGGTAGATGACAGGGTGACCGGCCCCAGGGGCTGGATGCCACGGCGGGACGGGCACCAGGGCAGTTCGACCACGGCTTCGCGGGTGGGGTCGATATCCGTCCTGTCCTCTCCATCCAGGCCCCTGACCTGTATGGCCCAGCGGGGGTTAGGGTCCGGGTTAGCCAGAATGACGGGACAGCG
>DYHB01000023.1:0-11450 GCA_020724415.1 Thiobacillus sp. | reverse complement strand
ATTCCCCCCAGAAGGAAGGTGAACATGTAGCCCAGGGATATGCCGTAATTGGCGGAGCCCACCAACAGGCCCACCAGGAGCAGGGCAAAGACCAGACCCTGCCGGGTGGGCAGGATGTACAGGCGCCGGGCGCCCAGGCGGATGGGCGTGGCTTCCAGGTTGGGGCGGCGCCAGGGCAGACGGAGTGCGCGCAATTGGGGCAGGCGCAGCCGGGCCATCAGGGTATGGGCACTTCTTTCAGGATCCGGCCGGCCCACTCCGGGTCACCCTGGAAGCCTTCGCCCGACGGTTTCAGGCGATGAGTGACCACAGCGGACAGAACCGCCTGGACATCTTCGGGCAGCACGAACCGGCGCCCCTGCATCAAGGCCCAGGCCTGGGCCGCACGCTTCAGGGCCAGGCCGGCCCGGGGAGACAGGCCCACGGCAAAGCGGCTGTCCTGACGGGTGACGGCCAGCAGGGCCTGGAGATAGGCCACCAGGGCATCGGAGACTTGGACCCCGGCCACCTGATCCTGGAGATCCTGCAACTGGGCCGGGGTCATGGCCGGCGCCATCCGGGTCAGCAAGGTCCGGCGCGGGGTACCACGCAGTAGTTCCCGTTCGGCCTGGGGATCGGGATAGCCCAGGTGGATGCGCATCAGGAAGCGGTCGAGCTGGGATTCCGGCAAGGGGAACACGCCAATTTGCTCGGAAGGATTCTGGGTGGCCAGGACAAAGAAGGGATGGGGCAAGGGCCGGGTCTCGCCCTCCACGCTGACCTGACCCTCCTCCATGGCCTCCAGCAGCGCGCTCTGGGCCTTGGGACTGGCGCGGTTGATCTCGTCGGCCAGCACCACCTGGGTGAAAATGGGGCCCGGGTGGAAGGTGAAGCCACCGCTATCCCTCTGGTAGATGGCCACCCCGAGGATGTCCGCCGGCAGCAGATCGCTGGTGAACTGGATGCGATGGAAACCCAGGCCCAGGACCATGGCCAGGGTGTGGGCCAGGGTGGTCTTGCCCACCCCGGGCACGTCTTCGATCAGCAGGTGGCCCCGGGCCAGCAGGCAGGCCAGGGCCAGACGGATCTGGTGATCTTTGCCCAGGACGACGCCATTGATCTGGTCCAGGGCCCGGGCGAGGGGGTCTGTCATTCTTCCCGCCTGAGTTGCGGGAACAGGATCACGTCCCGGATGCTGGCGGCATCGGTCAGCAGCATCACGAACCGGTCGATGCCGATGCCGCAGCCGGCGGTGGGCGGCAGGCCGTGCTCCAGGGCCCGGATGTAATCCTTGTCCTTGAACATGGCTTCCTCGTCGCCGGCCTCCTTGGCCGCCACCTGGGCGTCGAAGCGGGCCTCCTGATCTTCCGGGTCGTTCAGCTCAGAGAAGCCATTGGCCACCTCCCGCCCGGCAATGTAGAGCTCGAAGCGTTCCGTGATGCCCGGGCGGCTGTCCGAGGCCCGGGCCAGGGGCGACGTTTCCACCGGGTAATCCACGATATAGGTCGGCTGGATCAACTGGTGCTCGGTGGTTTCCTCGAACAGGGTCAACTGAAGACCCCCCAGGCCATCCTTGGGCCGGAAGGAAATCTTGCGCCGCTTCAGTTCTTCCACCAGGAAGTCCCGGTCATCCAGGGGGGCTCCCGCCAGCTCCGGGTTGTATTTCACCGTGGCTTCCAGGGCGGTCAACCGGGCAAAGGGGTGGGACAGGTCGATGTTGTGTCCCTGGTAGGGCACCACGGCATGGCCCAGTGTCTCGATGGCCACGTTCCGCAACATCTGTTCCACAAAATCCATCAGGTAGATGTAGTCCCGGTAGGCCTCATAGAACTCCACCATGGTGAATTCCGGATTGTGCCGGGTGGAGATGCCCTCGTTACGGAAGTTGCGATTGATCTCGAACACCTTCTCCAGGCCACCCACCACCAGCCGCTTCAGGTACAGCTCCGGCGCGATGCGCAGGTAGAGGTCCATGTCCAGGGTGTTATGGTGGGTCACGAAGGGCTTGGCCGAGGCGCCCCCGGGGATGGGGTGCATCATGGGAGTTTCCACTTCCAGGAAGCCCCTGGCCACGAAGAATTCCCGCATGGACTGGATGATCCTGGACCGGCGGACGAAGGTCTGGCGCGCCTGCTCGTTGGTGATCAGGTCCAGGTAGCGCTGGCGGTATTTCTGCTCGGTGTCGGTGAGGCCGTGGAATTTCTCCGGCAGGGGGCGCAAGGCCTTGGTCAGCAGCCGTACCCCGCTGGCCTGGATGGTCAGCTCGTCGGTCTTGGTACGGAACAGCACCCCCTCCACGCCCAGGATGTCCCCCAGATCCATGCGCTTGAAGGCATCGTAGGCCGCCTCGCCCACCTGATCCCGGGCAATGTATACCTGGATCCGTCCGCTCATGTCCTGGAGACTGGCAAAGCTCGCCTTGCCCATGACCCGCTTCAACATCATCCGACCGGCCAGCCGGACCGGCACCGGGTCGGCCTCCAGCACCTCCTTGGCAATTGCGCCGTGCCGGGCCAGCAGGTCCGCCGCCATGTCCGTGCGCTGGAAGTCGTTGGGGAAGGCCACGCCCTGTTGGCGCAGCTCGGCCAGCTTCTGGCGACGCTCGGCGATGATCTGGTTTTCGTCCTGAATCGGGACCGTATGCTCGTTTTGTGACATGATGACGGGTTATGAAAGAATGAATTTGAAATTTTACCTCGTGTCACACCCTGGCACGCCGTAATCTGACGGGAAAAGGAGCCGCTATGCAAACACAACAAGTACTCACCCACCTCAAGAAACACGGGCAATTGCTGGATACGGAGATCGCCGCCGCCACCGGTATCACCCTGGCCCATGTGCGCAAATCCCTGGCAGATCTGTCCGACCGGGGCGAAATTTCCCTGTGCAGCGTCACGAAATTCGAGGGCAACAACCGGATCGAGGCCTTTCAGTGCCGCGTGTCCGGCTTCGTTCCCCCCGCTGCCCCAGGCCGCAAGGCGGGCAGCAAATAAGGGCACTGACCATTTCCGGGGGCGCAATAATGTGCGTTGCGCTTTCCCGGGACGCATTTTTTCAGTAATATTGCGCCCCTCAATGACGGGTCGTTAGCTCAGTTGGTAGAGCAGCGGACTCTTAATCCGTAGGTCGAAGGTTCGAATCCTTCACGACCCACCAGTCAAATCAACGAAAAAGGCCGCTCCCGGGAGTGGCCTTTTTCGTTTCTGCCACCGGCCTGCCTTCCATGTAAGCGCTGTGTAACGGTGCGGAAAATGGGTCGGGCGACATGAACCACTCAATGAAACGCCATTGGGGGGGTCAGGGGGTGAGATAGCGCCCTTTGAATTGATCGTAGGGCATCGGTTTGCCGAACAGGTAGCCCTGCATGAGGTGGCAGCCGGCCTGGGCCAGGAAGGCCTGCTGTTCCGGGGTTTCCACCCCTTCGGCGATGACGCTGATGCCAAAGGTTTCGCTCAGGCCGATGATGGTCTTGGCTATGGCGGCATCGCTGGCGTCGGTGAGCACGTCCCGGACGAACGCCCGGTCGATCTTGATCTGGCTCAGGGGCAAGCGCTTGAGGTAGGTGAGCGAGGAGTAGCCGGTGCCGAAGTCGTCCAGGGAGAATTGGATGCCTGAAGCTCCCAGACTGGTCATCTTCTCGATGGTGTCCTCCACGTCATCCAAGAGCAGGCTTTCGGTCAGTTCCAGTTTGAGTTGCGCTGGATTTGCCCCGGTGTGTTCCACCACAGCCAGAATCTGGTCGACGAAATCCGGGTGCCTGAATTGACGGGCACTGACGTTGACGGCCAGGACCAGATGCCGGGTTTCTTCTTGGGTCTTCCAGAGGGCGAGCAGGCTGCATGCCTGTACCAGGACCGTGTGGCCGATGGGCTGGATGAGGCCGCATTCCTCTGCCAGGGGTATGAACTGGGCGGGAGAGAGCAGGCCCTTTTCCGGATGTTGCCAGCGAACCAGAGCCTCGACGCCGACCAGGGTGCCGTCGTTGCTGACCTGGGGCTGGTAGTGGAGCAGGAACTGGTTGTGCCCGACCGCCCGTCGCATTTCGGCTTCGAGACTGGTGCGGGCTTCCAGCCTGGCTTGCATGTCCGGATCGAAGAACCGGATGGTATTGCGTCCCGAGGCCTTGGCCTGGTACATGGCCATGTCGGCACGGCGCAGCAGTTCTTCCAGGCTGATTTCCTTGCCCCTGAACAACACCACCCCGATGCTGGGGGAACTGTGTATCTCCCGGCCATCCAGGCTGTACAGGTGGTTGAGCCGGTTCAGTAGCTTTTCCGCAATGAATTCGCTTCGGATCAGGGCTTCGGACTCCTGGCTGCCCAGTTCTTCCAGCATGACGATGAATTCATCGCCGCCCAGGCGTGAGACGGTGTCTTCCTCGCGTACCAGGCTGTTGAGGCGCCGGGCTACCTCGACCAGCAACTTGTCCCCGGTGCCGTGGCCCAGGGTGTCGTTGAGGGTCTTGAAGTTGTCCAGATCGATGAACAACAGGGCGCCATATTGCATGTGGCGGCTGCTGGCGGCACAGGCTTGCATCAGGCGGTCCTGGAGCAGCCTGCGGTTGGCCAGGCCGGTCAGGGTGTCATAGAACGCCAGGTTGCGAATCTGATCCTCGGCCAGTTTGCGTGCCGTGATGTCCTCGAAGATGCCGACATAGTGGGTCAGCTGTCCCTTCTGGTTGCGGACGGCAGTGATGGAGAGCCATTCCGGGAATGTTTCGCCATTCTTGCGCCGGTTCCATATCTCCCCCTGCCAGCGATCGGATTGGGTCAACGAAGCCCACATGGCCTGGTAAAACCCGGCGCCATGTCGGCCCGACTTGAGCAGGCTTGGCGTCCTGCCGATGACTTCGTCCTGGGTGTAACCGGTGGCTTCCTCGAAGGAGGCATTGACTCGCTGTATGACGGTGTGGGCATCCGTGACCAGTATGCCCTGGAGGGAATTGAATGCCACGGCCGCAATTCGCAATTCCTCGTCCGAGCTTTGCCGGCGCAGTTCGGTCGCTGCCTTGGCGGCGAGGATGCGCAGCCCGGCCTGGACCACGCGTTCTTCGGACAGGATGCGGCGGTTGACAATGACGATCAAGCCAAAGGCCTTGCCATCGGTGTCCAGGATGGGTTCGCCCACGTAGCTCTCGGCATGGAGCTTGATCAGATCGCCGTCTTCCGGGAATCGCTGTTGCACATCCCGGGTATGGCAGCTGTGTTCCAGCTTCACCACTTGGGCACATGGTGTTTTGGCCAAGGGATACCGATAATTGGCGATGGGCGCGCCGTCCAGCCAGGCAGCCAAGGTCTCGATTTGGTCGCCATCCGGGGTGATCCGGCCGATATGGACATAGTCGGCGTCGAAAATCCTGGCTGCATGCTCAACCAAGGCTGGGAACAGGTCTGTGCTCTCGTGCCTGGAAATGAAATCCGCAATGGCATGGATGGCGTTTTCGGTGTGGGCCCGAAGGGTGATGTCCCGGTCCGCGCCTTGCCAACCCAGGATGCGCCCCTGGGAATCCGATCTGAGGGTTGCGGACGATTCCAGGTGCCGATAGGTGCCGTCCTCGTGGCGCCAACGCAGGACTACGTTGCTCCAGCCCGTACGGCGGGTTCTCGCATGCTCCCAGGTTGCCCGGTACAAGGGCAGGTCGTCGGGATGCAGGCGTGACTCGGGACTGAGTTGGCTCCATTGGCCGGGGTCCAGCCCCAACAGCGCTCGAACCCGGCCATTGCTGTAGATCGGTCGGCCGTCCGAATCCAGGGACCATACCCAGTCGTTGGACTGCTCGGCCATGACCCGGAAGCGCTCCTCGCTTTCCCGAAGGGTTTCGTCTCGGTCCTGGATGGCGCCGGACATGTGGTTTATGGCGTGCCCCAAACGCGCGATTTCATCATTTCCATGTATTCGGGCCCTGGCGCCATAGTCTCCTTGGGCGATGCTGCGGGCAGCCTCCTCCAGGCCGGCCACGCGCCGGGTGATCAGGCGGGATACCAAGAAACCCAGGACCAGGAAGAGGGCGGCATAGCCTACCAGGAGCTGGGCAATGGACTGGTACCACAAGCCCATGCTGTTGTCGCGCAGCTCCTGCAGGGGAATCTTGATGCTCATGACCCCGCGCAGGTCACCCTCGGCGTAGCCGTAGGATTCCTTGTAGCGGTTCTTGATGTCCGTGGGGGCCTGATCGGGCTGGCCGTGGCAGGTCAGGCAATACCGCTCCGTCCAGATGGGCGTGGTGTAGTGGAGAAACTGTCGGCCACCCTGATCCCGGATGTCAGTGACGCGCTCCTTGGCCTGCGGATTCAGACGAAACCAGTCGATGGCTTCCAGTTCATGGGCATCGGCTTGGTTGGCCGGGTTACGCGGCCTGTCCGACACGTTGTTGAAACGGGTGCCGCTGCTGGTCCAATTGGGATAATCCTCGGCAATGCGCGAGAGGGCGTGGGCGGGCAGGAAACCCAGGGTGTCGTCATTGATGGGCAGGCCGCTGCGCAGGAACTGCTGTTGGTAAACCCGGCGGGTGGCCATGAGCAGGGCCTGGATGTCCTTGGCCATGGACAGGGATTCCTGGCGGACCAGCGCTTCCGTACGCTGGTAGGACAGACTGAGGTGAAAGGCCAAGGTCAGGCCAATAACCCCCCCAGTGGCCAACCAGATCTTTGTTTGCAGTTTCACTTGGTATCAGGATGCATGGACTTCAGGTGACCCCATATCGTCACAAGTTGGACGATCTTTAGCCAGTTGGAGCCATGCATCAGCGCCTGAGCAAGGCGACCCAGCGCCAGAGATTCAGCATGCCGGACAGGGAGGCCGCCACGTAGGTGAAGGCGCAGGCGGTAAGGATGCGCCGGGCGGGGGCCATGTCGGCCGGGGTGACGCCGGAAGCCCGCATCAACGGCAGGGCGCGCCGGTAGCTGGCATCCAGTTCCACCGGCAGGGTGACCAGGTGGACCAGGGCCGCGGACAGGAAGCCGGCGGCCCCGATGGCGAAGCCCAGCAAGCCGCTGGAGGGCTTGCGTGAGACCAGCATCAGGAACGGTATCAGCAACATCAGGGCGGCCCCGGCCTTCTCGGCTACCCGGGCCAAGACCACCAGCCGGCTGCGCCAGGCCAGGGGGGCGTAACCGTAATGGTCTTGCAGGGCGTGGCCCACCTCGTGGGCGGCCACGGTGATGGCGGTTAGGGAGCGGCCGTCGTAGTTGGCAGGGCTGAGTCTGACGGCCTTGGCAGCGGGATCGTAGTGATCCCCCTGCTGGGTGATTTCCACGGCCACGTCGGGCATGCCGTTCTCGCCCAGCAGGCGCCGTGCGTATTGGGCTCCCGTATGGCCCAGGTCGGTCCGCTCACCGGCATGGCGGCGCAGGGTGGCATTTGCCCACCAGCCTGGTGCCAGCATGAGCAGCACCAAGCCTATGGCGATGACCCCTGCGGTCACCATGGCCGTGAACGTGTGGGGTTGGGCTTGTGGAGTTTATGGACGCTGCTGAATGCCCGCCACCACCCAACCCTTGTTGCCGCTGGACGGACGGGACAGGTGCCAAACCTCGTCCAGGACTTCCGGCAGGGCGTCGGTGCCTTCGCGGATCTCGCCGTAGAAGCGTACGCTGACCACTTGGCGACCGGCTTCTTCCACGGCCTCCAGCACTTCGGCATCCAGTTGGGTCACTTCGGTGCGTTGGCTGCCGGCGCCACGTTCGTCCAGTTGCAGCTTGATTTCGGCAAAGACCTCGGGCGAGGTGAATTCCCGGATGTCATCCAGATCGCCCGCGTCATGGGCCGCCTGGAGGCGCAGGAAATTCAGTTTGGCCTGACGGGCGAAGGCATCGGGATCGAATCCGGGCGGCCAGGAGCCAGTGGGAGCCACGGCCGCAGTGGGGGCCACGGAGGCCCCGGCACTATTCGGCAGGTTCAGGCCGGTCTGGCCGTGGCCGGCGCCCTGGCCAGCGTACTGCATGCCAGCCTGGGGGGCAGGGGACACCCGCCGGGTGAGCCAGCGGAACAGCAGGAAGCCACCCACGACCAGCAGGGCGATCAACAGGAAATTGGCAAACTCCTCACCCAGGCCCAGGTGGGAAGCCAGGGCGGCCAGGCCCAGACCGGCGGCCAATCCGGCGATCGGCCCCATCCAGGAACGCTTGCCGGCATTGCCGGCGGCCTGGCTGGCGCCATTGGCCGGGTTGGCGGCGTTCTGCTGGCCGTTGTCGGCCTGGCGCTGGGGGGTCGCCTGACGTTGGGGTGTGGCATCCCGCTGCATGCCGAAGGATTTGCCGCCACCCATGCGCTTGGCTTCCGCCTCGGGGATGGGCAGGGTGAAGCTGATGAAGAGGGCCAAGGCGCCCAGCCACAGTTTTTGCATGTCGTCCTACTCCTGGTTGATGTTCGGTGCCGCACGGATCGGGGGATTGTACCCCGGCCCGTGTTTCACTTTCGTATGACCGGAACCCCCGCTGCGGGTTCCGGGTGCAGCACTAAACGCCCTGTTTCAGGCTGGCGGCGATGAAGTCGTCCAGGTCGCCGTCGAGCACGGCCTGGGTGTTGCCCACCTCATGATTGGTACGCAGGTCCTTGATGCGGGATTGATCCAGTACGTAGGAGCGGATCTGGTGGCCCCAGCCGATGTCGGTCTTGGAATCTTCCAGCTTCTGCTGCTCCGCTTGGCGGTTGCGCAGTTCCAGTTCGAACAGCCGGGCCCGCAGCATGTTCCAGGCCTCGTCCCGGTTGCGGTGCTGGGAACGGTCGTTCTGGCATTGCACGACGATGCCGGTGGGGATATGGGTCAGACGCACCGCCGAGTCGGTCTTGTTGATGTGCTGTCCGCCTGCGCCCGAGGCCCGGTAGGTGTCGGTACGAACGTCTGCGGGGTTGATGTCGATCTGGATGCTGTCGTCCACCTCGGGATAGATGAAGACGCTGGCAAAGGAGGTGTGGCGCCGGGCATTGGAGTCGTAGGGGGACTTGCGCACCAGCCGGTGCACCCCGATCTCGGTGCGCAGGAAGCCGTAAGCATATTCCCCTTCCACGCGGATGGTGGCGCTCTTGATGCCGGCCACCTCGCCCTCCGATTCTTCCAGGAGTTCGGTCTTGAAGCCTTTACGCTCGCAGTAGCGCAGGTACATGCGTTCCAGCATGCCGGCCCAGTCCTGGGCCTCGGTGCCGCCGGCGCCGGCGTTGATCTCGATGAAACAGGGACTGGGGTCCATGGGGTTGGAGAACATGCGCCGGAATTCCAGGCCGGCAACCTTGGTTTCTACGGCGGTGATGTCGTCCGCCACGGAGAGCAGGGTATCGTCATCCTCTTCTTCCCGTGCCAGTTCGAAGAGTTCCCGGGCGCCACCCAGATCATTGTCGATGACCTCCAGGGTAAGCACCACGTCCTCCAGCGCCTTGCGTTCCTTGCCGATTTCCTGGGCCCGCTTGTTGTCATTCCACAGGCTTGGGTCCTCGGCGATGCGGATGACTTCGTTCAGACGGTCGCGTTTGCCAGGGTAGTCAAAGATACCCCCGTAAATCCGAGGCACGTTGCGCCAGGTCGGAAAGGGCAGCTTCCATCTGATTCAGTTGTTCGGCTTCCATGGCAAATCCTGTCGTTCGCAAAGCCGGCAATTATAAAGGCTTCCGGTTCCGCTACGGGAACGGGGCGTCTACCAGCCCAGTTCCAGGGTCAGGAAGGCGCGCCGTTCCATGAGGTAATTGTCGAATTCCAGGTGCTCGTCATTGACGTTCTGAATGGTGAGGGAGAGGGCGTCCGGGCTGGTGGCCTTGCCCAGTCGCTTGACCAGTTTCAGGTCGAAGCGCTTGAACGGAGGCTGTGTCCGACCGCCGTTGGGCCACTCCATGCTGCCCACCCGGTAATAACCCACATGGGCTGAAAGATCCCACCAGGGCAAGGTCTTGGACCAGAGCAGGCTGGTGCTGTGGCTGGGGGCTGAATCCTCAAAGTCCACGTCCTTGTTCAGGTCGACGATATTCAGAGTGTCGTCGATGCCCAGGCCCGTGGCTTCGATTTTCGTAATGGCATGGGTGAAGCGCCAGCGGCCCCAGTCCCGGTGATTCCAGTCCAGGGTGATGTCGCCGCCCTTGATGTCGATGTCGCCGGAGTTGAAATAGTAGAACGCCTTGTAATGGCCGTAGCGGGGCAGGGTGCCGAAGGGCAGGTCGGGATTGCGCCAGGTCTGGCCACTGTAGCCCAGGGGGCGTTCATAGCCTGGCGGGGGCGCGAAATCGCAGTCCGGGCCATATTTTCGAATGGGGCTGTTCTGGGTTTCCGGGTCCAGGATGCAGGATTGCTCGTCGATGAAATCCTTGTATCGGTTGTAGAACAGCCGGGCATCCACTTTGAGTCCGGCTGGCTGGAAATCCGCGACGTAGCCCAGGTCGACGTAACGTACGGACTCCGGCTCCAGTTCCCGGGTAGCCCATTGTCCCACCTCGGCAATTCCGCCCTCGTAGCTTACGGCCTCCCGGGCCCGGGTCTCGTAGATGGTCGGTGCACGGTAGCCCTTGCCGATGCTGAAGCGAAGGCTCTGATTCGGGCTGGCCCGGTAGTTCAGGGCCAGTCGTGGGGAGAAGAGGGTGTCGGTGTTGTAATGTTTTTCCAGCATGCCCCCGGCCTGGAGCCGCCAGTCCGGAAGGGCCTGCCAGTCCAGGGTGCCGAATGCCTGGCCTTGCCAGCCGGATACCGTGCCCTGGCCGTAGAGCAGCCCCGGGGCCTCGGCCTTGTCATTGCGCACGGAAACGCCCCATAGGGTGCGCAGTGCCTCCGTCCAGCGCTGGCTGAGGTTCATTTCCAGATCATCCCGTCGCACATGGGTGCTCTTGTCCACGTTCAGGGACGGTACCGGAGCCAGGCTGCTGTCGTAGGGCAGCTCGTCATACCGATAATCGAGCGTGCTGTCGAAGTGGAAATACTGGAAGCTGAGCGTGGAATCACTGGAAAATTTTTTCTGCCAGGCCACCTGGAAGAAGCGGCTTTCCGGGTCCCGGTTGCGATACAGGTCACCGCTGCTGAGGTTGTCCTCACCCTGGACCAGGCCCAGTTGCAGGTTGAACTCCTGGTCGTGACTGGGGCGCCAGGTTGCCTGGCCATTGAAGACATCCCGGTTGGTGTCTTCGCCTACCCGGCGACTGGGCAGTTGGGCCGCTTCGTCGAAGGTGGTCAGGCTGCGCCGGGAAACGCTCAGGCGCCAATCCAGTTCTGCGTCGCCCCGCTCGATGTACGCGTAGGCCTCGTTCAAGTCCGGCCGTCCCGCCCGGAGCATGACACCAGCCCGTTGTCCCGTGAAAGGGGCCACCGTGATGATGTTGATGACCCCCTGGAAGGAATTGGCGCCGTAGGTGGACGGGTTGGGCGCCCGTACCACTTCGATCCGCTCGATATCCTGGACCCGCAGGGGCAGGTCGTCCCAGTTCACGCCACCCAACAGCGGATCGAACACCGAGCTTCCGTTGATCAGTACCTGAAGGCGCCTGGGACGCAGGTCGCC
>DYHB01000022.1:1849-31495 GCA_020724415.1 Thiobacillus sp. | reverse complement strand
AGGGCTACATGACGGCCCAGGCCCAGGCCCGGGGAGCGCACTTGGTCCAGTCCTGGCGCGCGTTTGTCCAGTCCAGGCCCTTTTGGCGCTGACGGGCCAACGGCAGGCAGTATTCGATGCTAAGGTTGATTGAAGACTGTAGCTGACAGATACCGGGTGTGCACATGCAGGCATTCACTCCGGGGCCGGCAGGGGATCGGGCATCCCAGGCCAACGGCTTGCGAACGTCCTGGGCGCGGCACCATTCCCATTCCCGTGCATCCGGTTATCCTGGCTCTCCGTGCGGGTATGGTTGGGGCAGGGGTGTGCTTGCAAGCCTGGAAGCCGCTGGCGGGGCAGGACCGGGATGAAACAGTCTTCAGGATTGCCTCGTGCGAGCTCCCCGGAAGGGATGGCGTTGCCGTCGGAACGCTCGACGGCAACGGATACGGCCACATCCGTCCCGACACCCTCCCTGCGCCGGGTGCTCCTGACCCGGTGGAGTCTCCTGGTGCTGGGGGCGATGCTGCTGCTGTCCTTCGCTTTTTTCAGGTTCGGTTTTCAACCCATGACCGAGCGCATCGCGGAGGCGCAGTTCGACCGTGCGGCAGTGGCGGTGGAGCACCGGCTCGATCAGACCTTTTTACCGGCCCATGGCTTGCTCGGTGTCGCACTCGAGTGGCTGGCACGGCAGCCCCTGGACTTGGAGGATCCGGGAGAATTCAACCGGATGTTCATGCCTGTGCTGCGTCGCCATGCCCAGATGACCTCCGTGGTGGCCGGTACCTCCAGTGGCCAGGCCTGGCTGCTCCTGCAGCAGGAGGGGGGCTGGCGCAACCGCATGACCGACATGTCCCGTTGGGGGCGGCGGAATCTCATCATCGAGACCGATGGTCAAGGGCGTCAGACGCGTCGCTGGGAGGCGCTGGATTACGATGCACGCCAGCGTCCCTGGTACGGTGCGGCACTGGCCGCCGGCCATCCCTCGACAACGGCCTGGACGGAACCGTACCTGTTCTATACCACGGGGGAACCGGGAATTACCGCTTCCATGGCCGTCCGCCTGACGGATGGCCGTGACTTCGTCCTGGGTTTTGATCTCAAGCTGAAGGACTTGTCCGAGGCCACCATGCAGGCTCGCATTGGCCAGCGTGGCCTGGCCCTGGTCGTGACCCGGGACTGGCGGGTCCTGGCGCTTCCTGGTGCCCCTGGCGGCCAGGCCGGCGAATCATGGCTGGGCCGGGTATTGCAACCGGTCCAGTCCTTGGGCATGCCAGCGCTGGATGCCCTGCATGCCGCCTGGAAGCGACACGGGGAAACCTCCGACGTGTTCCGCTTCCAGGTGGGTGCGCAGCCCTGGTTGGCAAGTGTCCATGCCTATCCCATGGGGCAGCAGGACCTGCGGGTAGTCACCCTGGCGCCCTATGGGGATTTCATTCCCGATCTGCGGCCCGTGGCGATTGCCGTGACAGGCATGCTGGCCCTGATTCTTCTGGTCGCCTTTCTGATTGCCCGGATTCAGTCCCGTGCCGTTGCCGAGCCCCTGGAAGCCCTGGCCCGGTCGAGCCAGCGTATCGGGGCATTGGACTTTTCCGATGCCGCGCCCGTGGCCAGCGATATCCGGGAAATTCGCCAGCTGGCCGATGCCCAGGCCAGCATGCGCTCCATGCTCATGGACAACCAGCTTACGTTGAGCCGCCAGGCCGAAGAGCTCCAGCAGCAGCTGGCGGCCCTGCAAGCCGCCGACGCCCGTTTGCGGGAAAGCGAGGCCTACAACAAACTGCTCTTTTCCGGTTCACGCATCCCACTGGTGGTCCTGGACCCGGAGTCCGGCGTGTTCGTGGATTGCAACCAGGCGGCCGTGGATATCTACCGTCTCCGGGACCGGGACGACCTGCTGGGACGGACGCCCTTGCAAATGTCCGCAGCCGTGCAATACGACGGTACATCATCCGAGCAGGCTTCCGGCAGGGTGGTGCAGGCGGCACTGGAGGAGGGAACCGTGGTGTTCGAGTGGCGCCACCGGCGCCCGGATGGCAGCGAGTGGGATGCCGAAGTCCATCTCATGGCATTTCAATATGGTGAACACACGCTGCTGCAATTCAGTCTCCAGGACATCACCGAGCGCAGGATTGCCGCAGACAAATTGCAGCGGCTGGCCTTCTACGATTCCCTGACCGGCTTGCCCAACCGCTCCTTGCTGCTGGATCGCCTGCGCCAGGCCCTGGCGACCGCCCAGCGTCATGACCAATCCCTGGCCTTGCTCTTTCTGGATCTGGATCGCTTCAAGGAGATCAACGATACCCAGGGCCACAGCATCGGTGATCAACTGTTGCAAGCCGTGGCCGGTCGTTTCCAGTCCGTGTTGCGGCAGGAGGAGACCATGGCCCGGATGGGCGGCGATGAGTTCGTCGTGCTGGCCCTGGGTGCCGATCAGGTGGCTGCCGCCTTCATCGCGGAGCGCCTGGTGGGGGCGCTGGCGCTGCCCCTGGACGTGGCCGGCCACCAGTTTGCGGTCAGCGTGAGTGTCGGCATCGTGAACTACCCCATGGACGGCAAGACCCCCGAGCAACTCCTCCAGCATGCCGATGTGGCCATGTACCGGGCCAAGTCCACCGGGGGCGGATATCGCTATTACCGCCCGGAGATGAGCGAAGGACTGGCCGAGAGCATGCTGCTGGCCCGGGACCTGAAAGCCGCCCTGAAGCGGCGCAGTCCGGAGCTGGAGCTGTATTTCCAACCCCAGCTGGATCTATCCACGGGCCGTCTGGTGGGGGCCGAGGCCCTGATGCGCTGGCAGCGCCCAGGGCAGGACACCATCAGTCCCGCCGTATTCATCCCCGTGGCCGAGGAACGGGGCATGATGCTGGAGCTGGGAACCTGGGTGCTGGAGGAAGCTTGCCGGAACCTGAATACCTGGCAGGCCCAAGGACATGTCCTGCCGGGCCGTCTGGCCGTCAACGTCGCCACCCAGCAGATCGAGAGTCCGGACTTCCCGGAACAGGCCGTGCACATCGTGCGTCGGGCGGGACTGGCGCCGGGGCAGTTCGAGCTGGAACTGACGGAAAGCGGCCTGATGCGCAATGTTGAGATGGCGATCAACATTGCCGGGCGGCTCAAGGCGGCGGGGTTCGCCCTGGCCATAGACGATTTCGGCACCGGCTATTCCTCTCTGGCTTATCTCAAGCGGCTGCCGGTGAGCAAGGTCAAGATCGACATCTCCTTCGTCCGGGACATGCTGGTGGACCACAACGACTACGCCATCGTCAGCACTATCATCGCCATGGGGCGGACCCTGGACATGAAGACCCTGGCCGAAGGGGTGGAAAGTCCGGCCCAGGCAGACACCCTGTTGGCCATGGGCTGCGCCGAGGCCCAGGGGTTCCATTTCGGTCAGCCGGTACCCGCCGCACTGTTTGCCCAGAAGTGGCTGGCCGGGATGCCCCAAGATCCTCAGGGATCAATCGCCGGTGTCTGAGACCGTTTGTGCTTGCCGCGTTTTCCCTGCCCCTGAAGCCAACTCTTCGTTAATTCTTCCACCGGCATCGGCTTGCCCAGCAGGTAGCCCTGCAAGGTGTCGCAGCGGTGCACGGTGGTGAGGAAATAGCGCTGGGCCGGCGTTTCGACACCTTCCGCCACCACTTTCAGGCTCAGGGTATGGGCCAGGCGGATGAAGGTGGCGCAGATGGCGGCGGCATATTCGTCAGATTCGATGTCCGCCACGAAGGAGCGGTCGATCTTGAGTTCGTCCATGGGCAGGTTTTTCAGGTAGCCCAGGGAGGAATATCCCGTGCCGAAATCGTCGATGGAAAAACGCAGCCCGTGGGACTTGAGCTGCAGGATGCGGTCGATGATGTCCTGGCTGTGGTTCAGGAGCAGGTTTTCCGTGATCTCGATGGTGAGCAGGCCGGGGGGGATGGCGTGCTGGGTGAGGCTGTCCACCACCATCCCGATGAAGCCCTCGTCATGGAATTGGCGTGGGCTGACATTCACCGAGACATGGAGCCGGCCCAGGTCCGGGTCTTGGGACCAGACTTGAAGCTGTCGGCAGGCCTGGCGAAAGACCTGTTCGCCGATGGGGATGATGAGCCCGGTTTCCTCCGCCAGGGGAATGAAGTCCAGGGGCGGGATCAGGCCCCGCTCCGGGTGTTGCCAGCGCACCAGGGCCTCGACACCGACCAGACGGCCCTTAAGGTCCACCTGGGGCTGGTAATGCAACAGGAACTCACCCCGTGCTATGGCCAGTCTCAGGTCGGTTTCCAGGTTGGAGCGGGCTTCTGCAGCGGCCTGCATGGCCGGATCGAAGAACCGGACCCGGTTCCGGCCCGAGTCCTTGGCCTTGTACATGGCCAGATCTGCCCGCTTGAGCAACTCGTCCAGGGATTGGAGACCATCCTTGAACAGGGTGACGCCGATGCTGGCCGTGGAGTGGTACAGGTACCCGTTCAGATCATAGGGCTGGCCCAGCAGCTTCAGTATCTTGTAGGCCACCCGTTCAGCCTGGCGGGCTGCTTCGGTCGGATGGGTGTCCAGTTCCTCCAGCATGACCACGAATTCATCGCCCCCGAGCCTGGCCACGCTATCCCCGGCCCGCAGGGCGGATTGGAGTCGCTGGGCGGCCTGGGTGAGCATCTGGTCGCCCATGTCGTGGCCGCGGGTGTCATTCAGTATCTTGAAGTTGTCCAGGTCGATGAACAGCAGGGCGCCATGGTGATGGTTGCGTTGGCTCAGGCTGACGGCCTGCTTGATGCGGTCCAGGAGCAGGCGGCGGTTCGGCAGGCCGGTCAGGGGGTCGTAATAGGCCAGGGTCCGGATGCGTTCCTCATCTTCCTTGGACTTGGTAATGTCATGGCCGACGCACAGTGCGCCGACTCCTGCCCCGGTGCCGTCCCTCAAGGCCCGGTTGGACCAGTGGATGATCAGCCTGCGACCGTCCCGGGTCATGTTCTCGTTGATGTTTTCAGCGTAGGCGGTGGGGTTGGTGGCGATGGCCGCCAGCAGGGCTGCCAGATCCCGACCGGTGCCGGATTCCACCTCCGGGACGATGCTGCCCACCGCCGGTCGACCCAGGATTTCCTGGCTTGAGAAGCCGAACACCTGTTCGGCGTATTCGTTGAAATAGGTGATCCGTGCGGCCGGGTCCAGGCGCAGGATGATGGCGTTGGCGTGGTCCACCAGCTCGCGGTAGTTTGCTTCGCTTTCCCGTTGCGCGGCTTCGGCATGCCGGCGTTCCCGCATCTCGGCCTGCAACTTGAGGTTCAGCCGGCGGGTGGTGATGGCAAAGGCCAGGGTGATGAACAGCCCGCTGATCAGTCCGAAGATGGCCCAGCCCACCCAGGATGGCGTCTCTTCCGGAGTAGGGTCATACAGGAAACCCTCCAGGCTGAAGTCGGCCGGCATCTTGCCTTGGCCGGCATAGACTTCCACCACGTGCCGCCAGCGTCCCGGGCTCATGTAGCCGGGTTCGACGATGTCTGGCCGGGTCAGTTCGCGGATCTGGGTGGCCTCGAACAGCAAATGGTCCCGGGATTTGCCCTGGGTGTTGTAGTGGGCCAGGATGAGGGTGGCCATGTCTTCAGGGTGGCTCAGAGAATGGACCAGGCCTTTCAGGGTGGCCTCGCGGAATGCCTTGACCACCTCGGGCCGGCTGGCCACTACGTCTTCCCGGGTGACCAGGGTATTGCCGAACAGATCGATGCCTGCGGAGCGGGGGGTGAACAGCAGGTAGCGGTGTTCCTGGCCCCGGATCCAGTAGGTCTCGTTGGAGACATAAATGCTCTTGGCTGCCACCTGGCCCTGGTCGACGGAATCCAGGGTCCAGTCCAACTGGTCCACCAGACGGATCTGCCCGTCCGGCAGGCCCGAGGCCCGCAGGTAGGCCTCGATCTCGTCCCGGTTATGGGGGTCCACGGCCACCGGTCGACCGGCCAGATCATGGACGCTTTGGAGGGAGTCCTGCCTGAGCGCGATCAGGGCGATGGGCGAGTGCTGCATCAGGGCAGCCAGGACGACCAGCGGCTTGCCCCGGTAACGCTCCACCACAATGCCGGAGGCTCCTACTCCAAAGTCGGCCTGGCCCGAGATGACACGGTCCACGGCGTCGATGCCCGGGCCGCCCTCCTGGAGGGTGACTGCCAGGCCGGCATCGCGGTAATAGCCTTGATCCAGGGCCGCGTAGAAGGCGGCGAACTCGAACTGGTGCTTCCAGTTCAACTGGACGGTGACAGGCTCGGTGCGTGGTGTCGTCCGGCTGGCCCAGGCCGGCTGGTTGGCCAGGATCAGGCAGATCCAAAGTGCAATCAGGGGCTGGGCAAGAATTCGCATCAAATTGGAGTGGCGACGGCCATCGTTGGGGAAAGTCCCATTCCTGCCATTATGCCTGTCCCGGTGAGGGCTCGAAAGCACCGGGCAGCCCACGGCCAGGCGGCAATGGGGACATTGCCGGCAGTCCCTCGGGCAGTCAGTTGGGAAAACTCATCATGCGTCCCTTGTCCATGATGTGGATGTGGCGGCCCTGGACACGGATCACACCGGCCTCGGCAAGCTGGCCCAGGATCCGGGACAGGGTCTCAGGGGCCAGGTTGAGGCGGGACGCCAGCATCTGCTTGCTGCTGTCCAACTGAACCTCATAGCTCAGGAGGTCCGGGCTAGGCGCCAGATGGGCCAGGTAACAGATCACCCGTTGCAGGCTGGTGCGCAAGGTGCAGCTTTCCATGTCGTCGATCAGTTCATGCAGACGGGTGGACAGGCTGGCCAGCATCTTGCGGCAGAGCAGGGGGCTTTGGGCCAGGGCGTCCAGCAGCCCCGCCTTGGAGACCAGGAGGATCAGGCTTTCACTGGTGGCCTGGGCGTTCACCGGCAAGGGTTTGTCCAGGAAAACCACGGCTTCGGCGAAGGTGGAGCCGGGTCCCGCCATGTGGACCACCTTTTCGCCTCCCTGGGGGGACGGCAGCGCCAGCTTGATCTGGCCCATGATCACCACGTACATGCCCTGGGCCGGATCCCCCTTCTGGAACAGCACTTCATTCTTGCCCACCCTGAATTCCCGTGTGCACCCGGCGAGGCATCCGATCTCGGTCCGGTCGAGGCTGCGAAAGAGGGGTTGACGGGAAAGAATCTCCGCAATGTCGTGCCGTGTTTCCTGAATCATGGTGCGCACTTCCCGAATGACCCGGTATCCAGGTCAAGGATTAGAGGATATCCGGGTCCGATATGTTGGGTGATTCTTGATCGTGATCAAAGCAATCTTCGGCCCGAATACGCAGGATAACAGCCAAGGATCATCCCTAGGATTCTGAAGGAGTCAAGACATGAATTTATCGGGAATATTGGTGGTGGCCAAACCCGGCTTGCGCGATCAAGCCATCCAGTCCCTGGCGGCTTTGCCCGGGGTGGAGGGGCATCAGGTGGATGAGGCGACTGGTCGCATCGTCGTGGTCCAGGAAGCCGAGAACATCCGGTCTGAGATGGAGGGCTTGCGTCAGATCAAGGCCGTGCCCCAGGTGATGATGGCCGAGATGGTCTACCACTACATCGCCGACGACCGGGATGTCTACGAAGGCATCCCCCCGGAACTGCAGGAAACGGAGCCGGCCGAGGCCTGCGCCGTACCCGCCTATTTGAACGATTGAGGATTTTTTGCAAGGAGGTTGAGATGGGACTGACTCGCCGTGATTTCTTGAAGACCAGCATTGCGGCCAGCACGGCCGCCACCGTGGGCATGCCCCTGGCCAAGGAGGCCGAGGCCCAGGTAAAAGCCAGTGAAAAGGGCTGGCAATGGGACAAGTCCGTGTGCCGGTTCTGCGGTACCGGATGCGGCATCATGGTGGCTACCAAGGGTGGCAAGATCGTGGCCACCAAGGGTGATCCGGATGCACCGGTGAACCGGGGCCTGAACTGCGTGAAGGGCTATTTCAACGGCAAGATCCTATACGGTGCCGACCGCCTGACCCAGCCCCTGCTGCGCATGAGCAACGGCAAGTTCGACAAGAAGGGCAAGTTCACCCCGGTGTCCTGGGAACAGGCCCTGGACATCATGGAAGATAAGATGCGCTGGGCCTTGAAGGAGCGCGGACCCCATGGGATCGGCATCTTCGGCTCCGGCCAGTACACCATCCATGAAGGCTATGCCGCCGTCAAATTCATGAAGGCCGGCTTCCGTTCCAACAACATCGACCCGAATGCCCGCCATTGCATGGCCTCGGCCGTGGTGGCCTTCATGCAGACCTTCGGCATCGACGAGCCCCAGGGCAACTACGACGACATCGAGCACACCGACACCGCCGTGCTGTGGGGCGCCAACATGGCCGAGATGCACCCCATCCTGTGGTCGCGCATCACCGACCGGCGCCTGACCCACAAGCCCATGAAGGTGGTCAACCTGTCCGTGTATGGCAACATGTCCTCGGACATCGCCGACCTGGAAATCATCTTCTCCCCCAGCGGTGACCTGGCCATCCAGAACTACATTGCCAGGGAGATCGTGAACCGCAATGCCGTGGATTGGGACTTCGTCAAGAAGCACACCGTATTCGCCACGGGCCCCTATGACATCGGCTATGGCTTCCGCCCCAAGAATGCAGAGAAATTCCATACGGCGGCGGAGATGGAAATCGTCAAGAACGAGAAGGTGCGCGTGCTCGACAAGTGGGAAGCCATCGGCCAGCGCCGGAAGGAAGGCGAGGCCGTGGAGCAGAAGAATGCGGCCACCCCCATGAAGGATTGGGCCATCAGCTTTGAGGACTTCAAGGCTGCCCTGGAACCCTATACCCTGGACTACACCGCCCAGGTGGCCAAGGGGGATCCGGACGAGTCCCTGGCCGCCTTCAAGGCCAAGCTCCAGCAATTGGCCGACATGTATTGCGACAAGAGTCGCAAGATCGTGTCTTACTGGACCATGGGCTTCAACCAGCACCAGCGCGGTTCCTGGGTCAACGAGCAGTGCTACATGAACCATCTCCTCACCGGGCGCCAGTGCAAGCCGGGTGACGGTGCCTTCTCTCTGACCGGACAGCCCTCTGCCTGCGGCACCGCCCGGGAAGTGGGCACTTTTGCCCACCGTCTGCCCGCTGACATGGTGGTGATGAATCCCAAGCACCGGGAGTATTCCGAGAAGCTATGGAAGCTGCCGGCCAAGACCCTCAATCCCCAGATGGGCAGCCACTTCGTCAAGCAGATGCGGGATCTGGAAGACGGCACCATGCTGTTCTCCTGGACCCACGTGAACAATCCCTGGCAGAACACGGCCAACGTGAACCACTGGATCAAGGCCGCCCGGGAGATGAACAACTTCATCGTGGTGTCCGACTGCTACCCGGGCGTGTCCGCCAAGGTGGCCGACCTGATCCTGCCTGCCGCCATGATCAACGAGAAGTGGGGCGCCTACGGCAATGCCGAGCGTCGTACCCAGGTCTGGCGTCAGCAGGTCATGCCTCCCGGCCAGGCCCGGCCCGACATCTGGATGATGATGGAGCTGTCCAAGCGCTTCAAGCTGAAGGATGTCTGGGGCGAGCAGACCATTCCCGGCCTGAAGGCGGCCGGCTTCGAGGACGGCAAGCTGCCCAGCGTGCTGGATGAGGCGGCGAAGATGGGCTACAACCCCGAGATGAGCCTCTACGAGGTGCTCTACGCTACGCCCGACAACAAGAAGTATCGCTGGCCCGACCCCGTGGCCAAGGGGCATCCCAACATCACCGCCGATCTGCTCAAGGACGGCTGGTTCCCCGAGAAGGCCCTGTTCGAGGAATACCGCCAGTTCGGCAGCGGCAAGGCCCATGACCTGGCGCCCTTCGATGTCTATCACCACGACAAGGTGCGCGGTTTGCGCTGGCCCGTGGTCCAGAAGGGTGGCAAGTGGGTGGAGACCCAGTGGCGTAACAACGAGCAGTACGATCCCTACGTGAAGAAAGGGGCCGGGTTCGATTTCTACGGCAACAATGGCAAGAGCCTGATGATGGGTGATCTGGACAAGCCCGGCACCGATAAGGTGGATATCTCCGGCAAGGCCAAGATCTACTTCCGGCCCTACGCCTCCCCGGTGGAGCAGCCGGACAAGAACTACGACCTGTGGCTGTGTACCGGTCGGGTTCTGGAGCACTGGCACTCCGGCACCATGACCCGTCGGGTGCCCGAACTGCACCGGGCGGTACCCAGCGCGGTGTGCTGGATTCATCCCAAGGATGCCGAGGCCAAGGGTCTCAAGCGGAACGACCTGGTCTGGGTGGAATCCCGCCGGGGCAAGGTGAAGGTCCGCCTGGAAACCGGCGGTCGCAACCGGATGCCGCGCGGCATGATCTACGTGCCCTGGTTCGACGAGGGGGTGTTGATCAACAAGGTGACCCTGGATACCACCTGCCCCCTGTCCAAGGAAACCGACTACAAGAAGTGTGCGGTGAAGATCTACAAGGCGTGACCGCCAGGTAGCGGGTTGGCTCCTGGTGTTGGCATGGCGAGGCCCGGCTTCGCCATCCCGGCACCGGGAACCGACTCTTCACCCAAGTCCCTCCCCGGGGGCTTGGGTGAAGAAAGAATGTCCCGCGCAGGTGCCGGCCCAGGCCGGTGATGATCAACCTGTGCCTTATGGTGAGAACAATGTCTGAAAAAAGCGTCACAAGACGTGACTTCCTGGTCAAGGCCGCCCAAGGGACGGCCATGGCGGCCACCGGTGGCCTGCTCTGGGTCTACCTGCTCAAGCAGGAAGCCCGGGCCCACCCCTACGCCTTGCGCCCCCCCGGCGCCCTGGACGAGAAGGATTTCAACGCCGCCTGCATCAAGTGCGGCCAGTGCGTCAATGCCTGTCCTTTCGATACCTTGAAACTGGCCGGCTCCGGAGCCGACCTGCCCATCGGCATGCCCTTCTTCATTCCCCGGGAAATCCCCTGTTATCTGTGCCCCGACATTCCGTGCATGAAGGCCTGTCCCACCGGGGCTCTGTCACCGGAACTCAAGCACATCAACGACTCCCGCATGGGCCTGGCGGTCATCGACCTGGAAAACTGCCTGTCCTGGAAAGGCTTGCGCTGCGAGATCTGCCATCGGGAATGCCCCCTGAAGGGCAAGGCCATCACCCTGGAGACCCATCCCAGGCAGATTTCCAAGCACGCCATGTTCTACCCCATCGTCAATTCGGACGCCTGTACCGGCTGCGGCATCTGCGAAAAGGCGTGCCCCACCACCGAGGCGGCGATCCGCATCCTTCCCCACAAGCTGGTCCAGGGCAAGATCGGAGACCACTACCGGTTGGGCTGGACCTTCGACACCGAGATCACCCAGGACTTCAAGCCCTCCGACGCCCCGCCGCCCACCCCCAGCATCGATGCCGTGCCCAAGGGCAAGGCGCCTGGCCAGGATTACCTGAACGAGGGTGAACTATGAGCGGCCCAGGCACCTACCAAGCCAGGACCGACGCCCTGGCTTCGAGCGAAAAAGTCCATGCCATGACTCTGGGCCAGCGTTTCTGGTCCTGGCGCTACATCGTCCTGCGCCGCATCTGCCAGGTGGGCATCCTGCTGTTGTTCTTCGGTACCGCCCACTGGGCCTGGGAGTTGCCCGCCAAGACCCCCTTGCTGAGCGGCAATCTGAGCGCCTCGGAATTCATGGGCCTCATTCCCCTGGCCGATCCCCTGGCGGTATTGCAGATTTTCCTGACCGGACACGTGCTCCAGACGGAAACCCTGCTGGGGGCGGCCATCGTGTTCGTGTTATACCTGCTGGTGGGCGGCCGGGTCTTCTGCGCCTGGGTCTGTCCGGTCAACATGGTGACCGATCTGGCGGGGTGGCTGCGGGCCAAGCTGGATATCCGGGCCCAGTTCCATGTCAACCGCAACGTGCGCTACTTCATCCTGGCGGCGGCGCTGGTCCTCTCGGCCATCACCGGAGTGGCAGCGTTCGAGTGGGTCAGCCCGGTGGGCATGATGCACCGGGAGATCGTGTTCGGTCTCGGGGTGGGATTCCTGGCCCTGGTATCCATCTTCCTGTTTGATCTGCTGATCCTGAAGAACGGCTGGTGCGGCCACCTGTGCCCCCTGGGGGCCTTCTGGGGCCTGGTGGGCAAGGCCTCCCTGGTCAAGGTGCGGTTCGACAAGACCACCTGCACCCATTGCGGGGAGTGCGCCAAGGTGTGTCCGGAACCCCAGGTGCTGAACCTGAAAAAGTTGGAAGAGCGGGGGGTGGTTTGGTCGGGTGAGTGCAGCAATTGCGGTCGTTGTACGGCCCTTTGCCCCGAGGGCAGCCTGGCCTTCGATCTGCGCCCCTTGATCCGGCAGCACAATGCGCGAAGCGAGCATTCCGGCGCTTCATCCTGAGTTTGGTTTTTCCGGAGGACGAAATGGATACACGGATCTGGATTGGACTGGTGGCCCTGACCACCGTGGCAGGCACCTTCGGCACCGGGCCTGGGGATGCCGTTTCATCGGCTTCTGTGGAGATTGCGGATACGGAACTGGGACTGTCCAAAACCAGCGTGGAGGACGTGCCGATTCCCGACGTATTCGAATACTCCAGCACCGACCCGGGCAGCAACGATCGGGCCGAGCGCTCCTATCACACCGCGCCGCCCATGATCACCCACAGCATCCAGGACATGGTGCCCATCACCCAGGACTTCAACCTGTGCCGGGATTGCCATGTCCAGCCGGACATGCTGGGCCAGCCCATCGAAAAGGGAATGCCGGTCCCCGCGCCCGTGAGCCATTACGTGGAGAACACCAAGGATTTGTACATGGGGCGCTGGAACTGCACCCAATGCCATGCCCCCCAGGCCGATGTGAAGTTGCTGGTGGACACGACGTTCACCAAGGATCAGTGATCCATCCCCAACCCGGTGGTGGATCGAGATGGTTTTTTCAGGAGGACGATATGAGGAAGCGTATTTTATGGGGTGCGGCGCTTGCCACCCTGGTCGTAGCCCTGCCCGTGACGGCGGTGCAGGATCAAGCCATACCGGATGATGCCCTGGGACTGTCCAAGACCAGCGTATACGATGTGCCCGATCCGGCCGTGTTCGCCTACAGCGATGCGGATGCCGGCTCGGTGGGCAAGCGTGCCGAACGTTCCTACCACACGGCCCCGCCCATGATTCCCCACAGCATTGTGGATATGGTGCCCATCACCCAGGACGCCAATCTGTGCAAGGATTGCCATGTGGTTCCGGAGATGATCGGCCAGAAGCTGACCCAGGGCATGCCCGTCCCGGCGCCGGTCAGCCACTTTGTCAGCGTCAAGAAAGGCCAGTTGCACATGGGGCGCTGGAATTGCACCCAGTGCCACGCGCCCCAGGCCAAGGTGGATGTCCTGGTCCAGAGCACCTTCAAGAAGGCGCGCTGAACCGGCAGAGCGCCCATCATCCCGGTAAGTGTCCGAACAGGGCCCGCTGTTGCGGTGTTCTGTTCGGCTTCGTTTTGATCCCCCGACCCTCTACAATCCACGCCATGTCCGATATCGCCCGACCCCGTTGATGTCCGCCCCAGCCAGGCCGTACCCGGCCATGGGTGCGCCATGATGGCGGGGAGCTTCCTCGCCGTGGGCCTGGGGGCCGCCCTGGGGGCCTGGTTGCGCTGGGGTTTGGGCCTGTGGCTGAACGGCCTGCACGCCAGCATTCCCCTGGGTACCCTGACGGCCAACCTGACGGGTGGTTATCTGGTGGGGCTGGCCCTGGCCTTTTTTGTCCAGCACCCCGGTCTGAGCCCGGAGTGGCGACTCTTCATCATCACCGGTTTCCTGGGCGGCCTGACCACATTTTCCACTTTCTCGGCAGAAGTGTTCACCTTGCTGTCCAAGGCCCAATGGAGCGCAGCCCTGGCGACCATGCTCCTTCATGGGATGGGTTCCCTGGCCATGACCGGCCTGGGGATCATCAGTTACCGGTGGCTGAAGGGCTGGGCCGGCTAGCGCCGGGGCATGGACGTGCCGGCCCTTGACCAGCTGTTCCTGTTTCTGGTTTCCCTGGCGGCCAATGCCTTTTCGGCCCTGGCCGGAGGTGGTGCCGGGCTGATCCAGTTTCCCCTGCTCATATTCCTGGGCCTGCCCTTTGGCGTGGCCCTGGCCACCCACAAGATCGCCACGGTGTTCCTGGGGCTGGGCGCCGCGCTGCGCCATGGCCGGGGGCGCCACCTGGAGCGGCGCTACATCCTGCTCCTGCTGCTGGCCGGGGTGCCCGGGGTGGCCCTGGGAGGCGCCGCCATCCTTCATGTGCCGGAGCGGACAGCCACCCTGGTCCTCGGCGTACTGACCATGGGGCTGGGCATCTACTCCCTGTTCAGTCCGCGCCTGGGCCTGGTCCATGCACCCAGGAACCTGGAAGGTCGGGGTGTTGCCATCGGAGCGGCAGGCCTGTTCGTCATCGGCTTCATGAACGGTTCCTTGTCCTCGGGATCGGGCCTGTTCCTGACCCTGTGGCTGATCCGATACTTCGGTTTGGATTACAGCCGGGCCGTGGCCTACACCATGGTCATCGGCGGCCTGTTCTGGAACGGTACCGGCGCCGCGGTGCTGGGGGTTCTGGGGGAAGTGGCCTGGGACTGGCTGCCGGCCCTGTTGCTGGGCTCGGTCCTGGGCGGCTACCTGGGCAGTCATCTGGCCTTGGCCAAGGGCAACCGCTGGATCAAGCGGGCCTTCGAGGCGGCCACCATACTGGTGGGCTTGAAGCTGTTGCTCTAGCCCCGGTCAGCCGAAATTGGCCGGCAATTTGCGCAGGTAGGGCTCCATCCGCTTGTCGTCCTTGAGAACGTGGTCCAGGACCCAGTCGCGCAGCAGCTGCATCACCTCGCCGGCCACCATGTCCCGCTCCCCCGGCACCAGACTCCCGTCCTGCACATGGGCGTGGTAGTCCCGCACGTCCCGCTCCACCTGGGCCAGGTGTCCCAATATCTCCTTGTGAACCCGGCAATGGGCCTCGTACTGGGGATAGTGGGCCAGCTTCTGGATGCGCTCTTCACGCTGGAAATGAAAAGCGGTGTAGGCGATCAGTTGTTGCACGAAGACCAGCAGGGATTCGCTGTCATCTTCGTGGCGCAGGGCCAGATCGATGGAATTCACCAGGCAGATGAGGTAACGATGATCCTGGTCGATCAGATCGTTGCCGACACTGATCTGGTCACGCCATACGATGGGCATGGGGGCTCCTGGCAATGGACTGGATACTCACAGTAGCCGGGCGTCATCCTGGCATCAAGGGGGCAGACGAAACAATTGGGTCTGCCAGTCGATGGGTGGCGCTGTCCGGGTCAGACGTTGCAGGCGGCCCACTTCGTTTTCGTACCAGCCGTTGTGCTGCTGGTTGGGCTCCGCTTCGTAGGCCCACCAGGTGCCATCCTCGTCCTGGGCCAGCCAGCGGGCCCAGTCGGGCACGGGCAGGGCAGCCAGTTCGAGGGGCAGGCGGGACTGTGCGGGGGGTGATGTCGTCATGTCTAGTGTCCGGCTCCGTCCATGAGGAGGCAAAAAAAAGCCCCCGCACGGGCGGGGGCTGTCTGGGCTGGTTCAGGTTCAGCGGGCTACGTAGCTGTAGGTGACGCTGTAGGGAACACTGATGGCCACCGGGGTCGTGATGGAGACCGTGGCGGTGATGGTGCCATTGGTGCCATCGAAGTTACAGCTGTTCATGGTCCAGCTTCCACCGGGTATCTCCACGCCACCCTGGGCCAGGGCCAGGGCTTCGCCACAGAACTCATCCTGGGTATTGGGCTTGGGAACTTCGGTGATCTGGATGGGGGTGCTGACACCCATGGCGGTCACCACCAGGTTCAGGTTGTAGTTGCCGGTGATGACGCCGCCGCCGGTATTCCCGCCACCGGTATTCCCGCCACCGGTATTCCCGCCACCGGTATTCCCGCCACCGGTATTGGCGTTGGGCGAGCAGGTGAATACCCCGGAGGTGTAGTCACAGATGTAGTCGTTGTTGGCTTGACTGGCCTTCCATTGGGCGTGGGCGTCCTGCATGGACTGGGCCAGGGTCGCCAGGCCGGGCTGGGTGGCCAGGTAGCCGCTCACGGTATTCAGGTAGTCGAACAGGTTGCAATTGGTATTGCCGCCGCACCAGACCGACTGGGCAAAGGACGTCAGGTCCAGCAAGGAGCCATAGGCCCGGCCGGCCGCGTTGGTGCCCGACAAGGTGGGCAGGGTCTGGACGAGCAGCTCGAAGCCGTTACCGTTGCCGCCTGCACCCGGGTTCAGGCCCAGGGCCGTGGCCAGGTTGTTGAAGGCAGCCAGCACCGGGGATTCGACCAAGCCACCGCTGGCCAGGGCGGCCTGGATGGCGATTTCGGTCAGGGGGGTGATGGCCACGTTCCGGATGGGTTCGTCATCCATCAGGTTGGTCAGGGAGCGCAGGGGGCTGTTGCTGGGGATGGTAACCGTCAGGCCGGTGGTTTCGTCGATGTAGGTGCCCGACACCGTCAGCAGCACCACGCCTGTGTAGTCGTTGATCTCCAGGGTGTAGGCGCCGGTCGCCGGGTTGGTATTCGCGCAGCCCAGGCTGGCCGTGCCGACACCGCCGGTGGAACTGACCGGGAATGCACAGACCTGGCCGGCGATGGGGCCGGCCATGGCTACGCCGTTGATGGTGCTGTTTTGCGTCGGCGGGGTGTCATCATCATCACTGCCGCCACAGCCGGCCAGGCCGAGGGTGGCACAGAATAGCCCCAGCAGAAGTACACGAGGGTGCGAAAAGGTCATGCGGTTCTCCATTGGAAAAGGGTTGTTTGGGTCCGGGTGACTCGACGCCACCTCTTGGTCTTGGATAGTTGGCACCAGCTCCGGGCGCTATTGTTGCCCATGACCCAGGGTAATCACAACCACTCCCACGGCGTGGACGTGGCCGTGACCTCCGAAGCAGGTGCAGGGCGGCGTACAGTCCCGAAATGAAGTGCTTCCAAGTCACGAGGCCGGGTGCCCCGGGGACTGTCCCAGGGGGGCGGGCTAGGTGTCCCAGTCCTTGGGGGTGCGCCAGAAACGCCAGGCATCCAGCGGGGAAATGCGGAGGGTTCCCCGCGGGTGGTTGGCCAGGGATATTTCCACGTTGGCCAGTTGTCCCCTGCGCAGGGCGGTGAAGGCCGGCTCGAACCACGCCCGGTCGTGGGCCAGGCACTGATCCAAGGTAGCCACGATAAGCGCGGGACCGTCGGGCAACCGTAACGGGTCCAGGCGGTCTGGCAGGGCTTCGGTGTTGGCACCCGAGCACCGGCCCAGGGCCAGGGCCAGGGGGAGTTCCGCATACACCCGGGCCGGGCCGGGGCCGGGTGGGCTCCATTCACCACCCCCCCACAGCCACAGACCGTTGATGGGGCGCAGGCCACGTGCCTCCCGCTCCAGGTTGACCGGATGTTCATGCAACAGCATCTGGATTTCATTGCCCAGGGCTTGCACCCCCTGGGCATCCGGGCCTTGTACCCAGTGGGTGGCCAGGGTCTGGCCGTCCACTTCGTCCAGGGGCAGGATCCGGGCTTGGAGGGGGCGCTCGAAGCGGACGTACCAGCGCTCGGGGTGGGGAGCCAGAAAGCGGATGCCGGGCCCGAAATGGGCATTCAGGTCCTGGCTCAGGGCGCCCGCTTCGCCCGGATCGATGCCCAACCAGGTGCCCGCCATCAGGGTCAGGCTTTGCAGTCCCAGATGCAGGTGGACCGGGTCCGCGCACAACCAATGGGGTTCGTGGGTGTCCACGCCATCCAGGCCAAGCCTGGCATGAACCAGACTGGGCCGGTGGCCGCCGGGCGTGCTGAAGGCTGCGGCGAGGGCGGCAGAAGCCGACACCGGCCCGGAGCTGTCCCGGGCGCGTCCCCGGGCCAGCAGACGTGCCAGCCAGGGGGCCTTGTCCAAGGGGAGCGGCCGGCCATGCGCCACGTCATGGATGAGGATCTGCAGACGCTTCATGGCAGGGGCGCCGGCCTCAGCTGGCCTTGACCGCCGGGCCGGTGACCCCGTCAAACCCGAGCCGGGTCAGGGTTTCCAGCTCCTCGGCGGTTTGCACGCCCACGGCAATCACCAGAATGTCCAGGTTGTGGACCATGCGGCAGACCCCTTGCAGCAGTTCCTGGTTGCCGGGATGCTGGTCGATGTCCCGGACGAAATGGGCGTCCACCTTGACATAATCCACCCCGATATCGGCAAACTTGTCGAATTCGGACAGCTTGCGGCCAAACCGTTCGATGCCCACCTTGCAGCCCAGGCCCTTGAGGGTGCGGCATAGATCCCGGAACGCGTCCAGGTGGCTCAGGGCCCCGTATACCGGGACTTCCACCCAGAGCCGCGGGCAGAGGGCCTCCTGGCCCTTGAGGAGATTGACCAGCTGGGTATGGAAAGACCAGTCGGAGATGGTCTCCGCGCTGAGGTTGATGGCGTACTGGCCGGTGCCCTGGCGCAGTTCCTCCAGGGCCAGCCCGACCACGCCCAGATCGATGGATTTGGTCAGGTTCAGGCGTACGGCAAAATGCATGAAATCGCCGGCAGGATGCCAGGGGCCGCCCTGGTCGGTCTGCATGCGCAGCACGCCTTCCTGGTGCATGGCGACCCTGCTCCGGGCGGCCAGCACGGGATAGTTGATGAGCTTGATGCGGTGTTCGTTCACGGCGCTGGAAATGAGATCGCGCCAGGTCTCGGCCGGCAGGGGGGTGATCTCGGCGGCCTCGCCTTCGTGGGCGACCCAGGCGTCCGAGCCCTGAAGCTCGGCCTTGGCCAGCAACTGGTCCACCCCCGCCAGCTGGGCCGCCAGTTCGTCGCCTCGATGGTAGCGCAGGGCGCCTATGGAAAAGAGCTCACCGATCCGTTCGTCCAGGCCGTCCCGCAAGCCTGACATGGCCTTGCCCAGGGTTTCCGCCAGGCTCCCGGCGCTGGGCTGGTTCTGGGCCAGGATGGCGAAATCCGGACCATTGAGCCGTGCCGGCAGCCATCGGTCCTGTTTGTCGCAGAGCTGCCGGAATGTCTTGCCGATATCCTTCAGAAGCTGGTCGGTATCGCGCCGCCCCAATGCGGTGTTGATGGCGGCCAGATCCTTCAGGCGCATCATCAGCAGTACGCCCGAGGGGGCGGAATCCTCGCTGCCCAGGGCTTCGCGCAGGTGCTGCATGAAGTAATCCCGGTTCGCCAGATCGGTGACGGGATCCCGGTTCAACTGCTTGCGCAGGCCATCCAGGCGGGCGGTCTCCTCGGCGAACATCTGCTTGATGCGCTGGACCATGCCGTTCATGGCCCTGACCACCGTTTTCAGCTCCACCGGCTTGGGCTCGGGGACCGTGGTGAAGCGACGCTCGGTCAGGGCATTGGCTTGTTCCACCACCTGGTCCAGGGGCCGGATGATCAGACGCAGCAGCCAGGTGCCCACCACGCCCGCCACCGTGGCGGCGAGCAGGAACCACAGGATCATGCCCCAGGTGCTGCGCCAGAGTTCCTTGTAGGCGAACTGGCTGTGACTGAGCACGGAAACGGTGCCGTACTGGCGCCAGCCGTCCTGGACCTGGGCGATGCCGGGCTGGACGCGAATCGGGAACATCTTGACGAACCAGTCCGGCGCCCCCTGGACCGGGGTCGTGTCGCGGCGCTCCGCAATGACCTGCTTGCGAGGGTCCAGGAGCTGGATTTCCTCATAGTGGCCGGTGTCGAACTGGGCCGCCACCAGGAGCTCCACGGTCACCGGGTCCTTGTCCTGCAACTGGGACAGGGACATGGCCAGGGCCGATGCGTTATCCCCATTCTTGATCAGCAGTTGCTGCTCCAGGTAATTGCGGGCCGAATAGGCGCTGAGCAGGAAGCTGCCCAGGAAGACAAAAACCGTGAGGCCCAGAATGGCCAGCCAGAGTTGTCGAAAGAGGGACATGGTCAGGTCTCCTGATGCGTGGTCATGGGGTGCTTGGTCATTCAAAACCTTCTTGCTGCAGGCGGGCGATCACGTCCCGCCAGCGGGACAACCGGGCCGTGGCGCTGCCGGCGTGGCTGGCGCCACCCGAGGTGCCGGTCCAGATGCCCTCGCTGTTGAAGCTGAATACCGGGGTCAGATCGGACCGGGCCGAGGCGGGACGCACGTCCCCGATGAGGTTGTCCAGGATCAAGGGTTCGCCCGTCGGGTCGGCATAATAGCCCAGTACCATGTGGGCCTCGGTAATCTGGCTGCGGGGGCCGCCTATGCGGGCCTTGACGTAGCTCAGCCTCAGCTTGTCGTTGGGGATGCCGAGAATGCGCAGGGAAATGTACTTGGCAATCGCATAGTCCTCGCAATCGCCTGCCCCCCGCCCGAGGGATTCCAGGGGCGTGGCCCAGTAGTCCTTCTGCTGCCAGACCTCGATATCGTCCAGGAACTGGATCCGCCGGTTGACGAAGGCGTTGACCTTGCGGATCTTTTCGTCTTCCGCGGCGTTCCGCAGGCTGCCCATCTGGTCCCGCCAGCCGGCCATGACCTGGGCCCCTGTCTTGCCGTAGCGCTGCTGGGCAAGGCTGAGTATGCGCTCGAAATCCGGCGCGGCCGCCAGCAGGCTTGCCCCGGCCAGGCAACCTGACAGGGCGATGGCGATCAAGCGGGGCTGTGGTGGGAACAATGTGGCGCATCAATGGGGTAGCCCAAGAAGTATAGGCCACAAACCCCTGTCCCGGCCCGGGCAGGGAGGGGCGGGCTGTTAGAATGGACCAATGCATCAACATCAAACCCGACTCACCCTCCAGACCCGAGGCAAGGGCTTGTACGACTGTACCCGGCGGGTGGTCGACTGGCTGGCGGACCTGGGTCTTCGGGACGGCCTGCTGACCGTGTTTGTCCGGCACACATCGGCCAGTCTGGTCATCCAGGAAAATGCCGACCCGGATGTGGGGCGGGATCTGGAGGCCTTCCTGAATCGTCTCGTGCCCGAGGGCGATGCGCTTTACCGCCATGTCCTGGAAGGGCCGGATGACATGCCGGCCCATGTGCGTGCTGCCCTGACCCAGACCCATCTGTCCATTCCGGTCAGCGGCGGGCGCATGGTCCTGGGCACCTGGCAGGGCATTTACCTGTTCGAGCACAGACGATCGCCCCACGAGCGGCAGATTGCGCTCCATGTGATCGGGGAGTGAGGCTCAGGCCGGGCCCCAGGGCTGTCCGCTGCCTGTTTTCACCCAAACCGCCGGCGGCCATGGATGGGTGGCATTTGGTATCAATGTACCATCCCTGCGCGGCAATACACGAGTAAAATGCTCAACCATAAGCAAATCATTATGGAGTAAATTACTGTGCAAACCCTCGTGAGCATCCCGCGCCTCACCCCCCTGCTGGCACTGGCTTGCCTGGCTACCCCGGCCCTGGCCTATCAGCCGGGCCAGGACGCCACCCTCAATGCCAACGTCCAGTGCCACCTGATGACCGATGCAGAGTGTCGCCAGCACGCCAGCCGGCTCCAGCAACTCACCGACCTGGTGGTTCGGGAAGCCTATCTGGCCGAGCATCAGGCATTGATTCAGGAGCGCGCTGCCCTGTGTGGGGCCCAGTCCGGTTTTCGTCCCTCCCTGTACCGCGCCAGCCGCTGATTTGCCGCCGGGGTGATCCATCCACCCTCCGGGTGGGTCCGGGTCGCATCTGGCGTGGATTGAGACCACACCCTGTGGCAGACTCCGGGGATGCGTCCTTACGAACTCTGGATCGGTCTCCGATACACCCGCGCCAAACGGCGCAACCACTTCATTTCCTTCATCTCCATGGTGTCCATGCTGGGCATCGCCCTGGGCGTGCTGGCCCTGATCGTGGTCCTCTCGGTCATGAATGGCTTTCAGGAGGAATTGCGCACCCGCATCCTGGGGGTGGCTTCCCACATGGAAATCACCGGGTCGGCGGGGCGGCTGGCTGACTGGGAGCGCCTGGCCGAGCGGGTATCCAGGCATGAAGCCGTGCGGGGCTCGTCTCCCTACGTGAATGGCCAGGGTCTGCTGGCCTACGGTCAGGATACCAAGGGCAGTCTGATACGGGGCATCCTGCCCGAGCGGGAAGGGCAGGTGGCGGATTTTGCCCGGCAGATGCAGGACGGCCGCCTGGAGGATTTGCGGCCCGGCGAGTTCGGCATCGTGCTGGGGGCGGACCTGGCCCGTTCCCTGGGCCTGTTCAAGGGGGACAAGGTGACCCTGATCGTGCCCCAGGGGGTGGTGACCCCGGCGGGCATGATGCCGCGCATGAAGCAGTTCACCGTGGTAGGGCTGTTCCGGGTGGGGATGTATGAATATGACGTGGGCCTGGCCCTGCTGCATATCGAGGACGCGGCCAAGCTCTATCGGCTGGGGGATGCCGTTTCGGGCCTCAGGATCAAGCTGGCGGACATGGACCGCGCCCCATGGGTCACCCGGGAACTGGCGGCCAGCCTGGAAGAGGGCTACTACATTTCAGACTGGACCATGAGCCATACCAACTTTTTCCGGGCCATCCAGATCGAGAAGCGGATGATGTTCATCATCCTGCTGCTCATCGTGGCCGTGGCGGCCTTCAACATCGTGTCCACCCTGGTCATGGCGGTCACGGACAAGCAGCCCGACATTGCCATACTCCGCACCTTGGGGGCGAGTCCGCCCAGCATCATGAAGATCTTCATGGTCCAGGGCAGCCTGATCGGCGTCATCGGCACCGGCCTGGGCGTGGTGTCCGGCGTCCTGCTGGCCATGAATGTGGAGACGGTGGTGCCCATGATCGAGCGGGCCGTGGGCCTGGACCTGTTCCCGGCGGATGTGTACTACATCTCCGAGCTGCCCTCCAAAGTGGTCTGGAGCGATGTGTTCTGGATCGGGGGCATCTCCCTGCTGCTGGCCTTCCTGGCCACCCTGTATCCAAGTTGGCGGGCGTCACGGGTCCAACCGGCGGAGGCCCTGCGCTATGAGTGACATCCCGGCACACGAAACCGCCGTGCTGGCCTGTACCGGGCTGGACAAGGGCTACCGCCAGGGGCGCACCAGTATCCCTGTCCTGTCAGGGGTGGACCTGACCATCCGGCCGGGCGAGCGTGTGGCTGTGGTGGGGGCCTCGGGCTCCGGCAAGAGTACCCTGCTGCACGTGCTGGGGGGGCTGGACAAGCCGGATGCCGGCCGGGTCGAAGTGGCCGGCCGGGACATCTGGTCCCTGGGCGAGGCGGAGCGGGGCAACGTGCGGAACCGGACCCTGGGCTTCGTCTACCAGTTCCATCATCTGCTGCCCGAGTTCACGGCCCTGGAAAACGTGGCCATGCCCCTGCTGATACGGCGCCTGCCAAAGGCCGAGGCCCTGGCGGCGGCCAGGCCATGGCTGGAGGAGGTGGGGCTGGGCCATCGTTTGTCCCACCGACCAGGGGAACTGTCTGGGGGTGAGCGGCAGCGGGCAGCCATCGCCCGGGCCCTGGTGGCCGGACCCGCCTGTGTCCTGATGGACGAACCCACGGGCAATCTCGACCGGGTGACGGCGGAACGCATCCAGGAATTGATGGTGAGCTTGAACGAACGGCACGGGGTCAGTTTCCTCATCGTCAGCCACGATCCCCACCTGGCGGCGCGGATGCAGCGGGTGCTGGAGCTGAAGGACGGAGGACTGGGGCCGCTCCAGGGCTGATCTCCCCGGCCGACCGATCCCTGTGGCCCCGCTGACACACGGGGCCAGTCCAGAGGTGCTAGACTGGATTCATGATCTGGAAATCCATGGAGACGGCGCGATGAGGAATCTGTTGTCCTTTGCCCTGATCGGACTGGCGCTGGTGCTGCCCGCCCAGGCCCAGCAGATGGCCCCCGGTTTTCCCGGGGACGCCGCTGTGGACCTCGGCCAGGAGAAGAAGACCCTGAAGCCCCGGGTGGTGCCCAACAGTGGCCGCCTGGAATGGATGCCGGCCGAACGCGACCTCACTTCATGGACCACGCTCAGTCATCTGGACCAGCGGGATGCCCGCCGGCCGCAGCGGGTAACCCTGGAGGAACCCCTGGCGGGCAACCCCATGCGGGGGCGTGACATCGCCATGGCGAAATCCCGGGGCAACTGCGTCGCCTGCCATGAATTGCCCGGGGACCCATGGCCGGGTACCGTGGGCAACTCCTTGCTGAATTATCAGCGCCGGGGCATGAGCGATGCCCGGGTCTATCAGCAAATCTACGATGCCCGGATATTCAACCCCCAGACCGTGATGCCCCCCTATGGCACCAACAACCTGTTGAACGAGCAGGAACTGCGAGACCTGGTGGCCTATCTGCAAAACCTGGAATGAGGACCGGCCATGCTTAACCGAACCATGCTGCTGACCCTGCTGGCCTGTCCGGTCTGGCTCTTGTTCGCCGGGCAAGCGGCCCTGGCCAACGAGCCCTACCGGGAGCTGGACCGTCCCCGGGCCTACACCCCCGACGTCAAGGGCGACGCCCGTTTTTCCGATACCTACCGTTACTGGAAGGACCGCTCCAGGCTGGACCCGGCCATGGCAGGCAACCCGGATGAATACTGGAAGTTGAACTGGAAATTCATGGATCCCCCATTCAACCAGGCCATCCATGGCGGACACTTTGCCATGGACCATGGTGAAACCCGGTTCATGAGCCTGAACAGGACCCACAGTTTTGCCCGCTGTCTCGGGGCCGGCAAGCAGGGCCTGAAGGGGCTGCGGGCGGGTTATCCCCG
Organism: Thiobacillus sp.; assembly: GCA_020724415.1. Taxonomy (GTDB): domain Bacteria; phylum Pseudomonadota; class Gammaproteobacteria; order Burkholderiales; family Thiobacillaceae; genus JADJCP01. The sequence goes on along the minus strand of DYHB01000022.1, from coordinate 6,960 downwards.
CTATGTCGCCCGCCTGGGCCGGGTGGCCGGGCTGGAAGAGATGATCGAGCATTGCGCCGCCAAGGAAGGCGTGGTGATGCAAAACGGCAGCTATGACAACAGCGCGGTGGCCCTCTACATCGCCAGCCACAGCAACGGCATGCCCATCCGCATCCAGGTGTCCAAGGGGCCCATGCGCCAGGCTTTCGAGCGGGGCAGGCTGCTTTATCACACCCGATCCGGCCGCCAGAATTTCGCCTGCGCCTCCTGCCATGTCCACAATACCGGCAAGCATCTGCGGGGCAACAACATCACCACTCCCTTCGGCGATGCGTCCCACTACCCGGTCTACCGAACCCGCTACGAGTTGCAGTCCCTGCATCTGCGCATGATCGAATGCCAGCTGGATACAGGGGCCCAGCCCTTGTTGCCAGGCAGTCGGGCCTATACCGACCTGGAAGTCTTCCTGACCGCCCTGTCCAACGGTTATCCGGTGGCGGTGCCCACGGAGCGGGACTGAGCCCGGGGCGCACTGTCGCCCCCAACCCAGACACACAATAAATACTCGGGAGGTGATGGCGTGCCGGATGTGCCGGTGCTTCGTCTATGGATACTGGCCCTGACGGCAGGGGTGGCCGTGGTGCAGACCCTGTCCGCCTTGCCGGGCTGGAACGGATTCTGGCTGGTCTTGCCCGCGTGGGCCTTTCTCTGGTGGCAGCCCCTGAGCCCCTGGCCCCGTCTGGTGGTGTCCCTGCTGGCGGCCTTCGGACTGGGTTTCGGGTATGCCCAGTGGCGGGCCGAGGCGCGCTTGGCCGAGGCCATGCCCCCGGCCTGGGAAGGGCGTGACATCCTGCTTACAGGCCAGGTCCTGGGGTTGCCGGTGGCCACCCAGAGGGGCCAGCGGGTCACCCTGGCCGTGCACCGGGTGCATGTCCAGGGCGCACGGGTACCCGGGCGTATCAGCCTGAGCCTGTGGTCGGCGCCGGGAGTCGACGCCCACCCGGTGGCGGGGGGCGACCTGATCCAGGTGCGGGCGCGGCTCTACCGACCCCAGGGCACTCTCAACCCGGGCGGCTTCGACTATGAAGCCTGGCTGCTGGAGCGGGGCATCCGCGCCCAGGGCTGGGGAACATTGGAACGGGTCTTGGCCGCGCCGGCGCCCGGCTCCATGGGCGCCAGGCTGGATGCGGCCCGCTCCAGGATGCAGCAGCACCTGACCGGGACCCTGGAGGGGCAACCCTATGCAGGGGTGGTGAAAGCCCTGGCCCTGGGGGATCAGGATGCCATCACCAGCGAGCAATGGGAGCTGTTCCGGCGCACCGGCGTGACGCATCTGATGTCCATATCCGGGATGCATGTGACCTTGCTCGGCTGGCTGGCATTCATGGCCCTGGCCTGGGGCTGGCGGCGGGTGCCCGGATTGGCTTTGCGAATCCCGACCAGGCTCGCCGCAGCCTGGCTGGCCCTGGGGGTGTCGGCAGGCTATGTCCTGTTGTCCGGTTGGGGCATACCTGCCCAACGCACCTTGTTCATGCTCCTGGCGGCCACCCTTGCCTTGACCCTGGGCCGGCTCCAGTCCACCACGCGCGTGCTGGCATCGGCCTTGTTTCTGGTCGTGCTGCTGGATCCCTGGGCGGTCCTGTCGGTGGGGTTCTGGCTTTCCTTCAGCGCGGTGGCGCTGTTGATCTATGCCGGTGCCGGGCGCTTCAGGGAAGGCCGCTGGTGGCGGGCCTGGGTGCGTTCCCAGTGGGCCGTGACCCTGGGTCTGGCGCCGCTCCTGTTGCTGATGTTCAACCAGATTTCCCTGGTGTCCCCCCTGGCCAATGCCCTGGCGATACCCCTGGTCAGCCTCCTGGCCGTCCCCCTTTCGATCTTGGCCGCCCTGGCTCCGTGGGACTGGCCGGCACACCTGGCCCACACGGTCCTGGAAATCGTGATGGCCGGGTTGCACTGGCTGGATCGACTGCCCGGGCTGGTATGGTATGGGCCCACGCCGACCTTGCCAGCCTTGGTCCTGGCCGGACTCGGAGTGCTGCTGCTGTTGTTGCCCAGGGGGGTGCCAGCCCGCTGGCTGGGCATTTTGCTGTTCCTGCCCATGCTGTTGCCGACCCTGTCGCGTCCTGAACCGGGACAACTCCATCTGCGCCTGCTGGATGTCGGGCAGGGCCTGGCCATCCTGGTGTCCACCCACCGTCATGACCTGGTCTACGATGCCGGCCCGGATTATGCCTCCGGGCAGGATGCCGGGGCCAGGATCGTGGCCCCGGTCCTGCATCACTTGGGCATCGGGCGCTTGAGCGGCCTGGTGGTGTCCCATGATGACCGGGACCATAGCGGCGGCGCCCTTTCCCTTCTGTCCAGTCACGCCCCGGCCTGGCTCCTGTCGTCCCTGGACGATCGCCTGGCCGGGCGCTTGAGCGATCACGGCAGGGCCATACGCCATCGTGCGGCCTCTCCCATCCTGTGCATGGCAGGCCAGACCTGGTCCTGGGATCAGGTCCGGTTCCAGGTGCTCTATCCACCCGCGCGCTATTACGACAACCCAGGGTTCGGCGACAATGACCGCAGTTGCGTGATCCGGATCGAGGCCGCAGCCGGGGCCGTGCTGCTCACCGGAGATCTGGCGCGACTGGGCGAGATGACCCTGGTGGATGGCATGCCGGACACCCTGGCCGCGGACATACTGGTGGTCGGTCACCATGGCAGCGCCAGCTCCACTTCGGAGGAATTCTTGAAGAGGGTGGGCCCCCGGCATGCCCTGATATCCGTGGGCCGGCGCAATTCCTTCGGCCACCCGGACCCGAGCGTGCTGTCCAGGCTCCAGGCCGCAGGCGCCCGGGTATGGCGCACGGATGCCGACGGGCAACTGCACCTGACCATGACCCGGCAGGGCATCGACATCCAGACCAGCCGGGTGCTGGAACGTCGCTACTGGCATGGCCGCTGATCCTTTGTTCGACGGCACCCGCTTGGAGTGTGCCCGATTGCGGGCAGAGGCGGGGTACGGGGGAAGGGCACAAAGGATCGTCACAAAGGATCGGCATGTGCAAGAGACCAGGGCTGATATCCCCCGGCTGAATCCACTGTAAGTGCCCGAAAAGCCCGTCGCTAGGGGTGATCCAAGGATGTCAAGAGCCAATTTAATCCACAGTCTTAACAAATTGGTTGAAATCGGCCGGTATCTTGCTGTTGATATTGGAGAAAACTGTAACTCATTGATTATTATGGAGTGTGTCAGGGCCTTCAGAACGGGCAGCAACGTGGGGATGGCGCCTGGACGGGCCTCTTGCCCATCTATCAAGGCTTTATGCACAAAGTTATCCACAGCTTCTGTGGACAACTTGTGCTTCGGCTTTCACCTCTCACCCGCCGGCGGCTGTCTTCAAAGCCTTGAGGAATAGGTTTATAGTTAGCGCTTTACGACGGCGGTAGCGTGCTCCTTGCCAATAGGCCCGATGGGCGGCGAGGAGTCGTCCGCCGTGTGCTTTTTATGGCTGGAAACAGAATGTCCGAACATCTCATGCAAACCTACGCCCGGCAACCGGTGGCTTTTGTCCGGGGCGAGGGGGTCTGGCTGTACGACGAGGCCGGAGACAAGTATCTGGATGCCGTGGCCGGCGTGGCCGTGTGCGGCCTGGGTCATGCCCATCCCAGGCTGGCCAGGGCCCTGTGCGAGCAGGCCGCTACCCTGATCCATACCTCCAACCTGTACCGCATCCCCCTCCAGGAAACCCTGGCCGACAAGCTGTGTGCCCTGTCCGGCATGGATCGGGCCTTTTTCTGCAATTCCGGTGCGGAGGCCAATGAGGCCGCCATCAAGCTGGCCCGCCTCCATGGCCACAACCGGGGCATCGACAACCCCGCCATCGTGGTCATGGAAAAGAGCTTCCATGGCCGCACCATGGCCACCCTGTCCGCCACGGGCAACCGCAAGGTCCAGGCGGGTTTTGAACCCCTGGTGGGCGGATTCGTCCGGGTACCCTTCGGTGATGCAGACGCCGTCGCCAAACTGGCCGAATACCACAACAACATCGTCGCCGTGCTGGTGGAGCCCTATCAGGGCGAGGGCGGTGTGCAGATTCCCGATGCGGATTACCTGGTCAAGCTGCGCCAGATCTGTGACGGCAATGGCTGGTGGCTGATGCTGGATGAGGTCCAGACCGGCATCGGGCGCACCGGTCGTTGGTTCGCCTTCCAGCATTCCGGTATCCGTCCCGATGTGATGAGCCTGGCCAAGGGGCTGGGCTCCGGCGTGCCCGTGGGCGCCTGCCTGGCGTCCGGTGTCGCCGCCGACACCTTCGTGCCGGGCAAGCACGGCTCCACCTTCGGTGGCGGTCCCCTGGCCTGCCGGGCGGCCCTGACCACCCTGGAGGTCATGGCGGAGGACGGCCTGCTGGACCACGCCCAGGCCATGGGCGAGCTGATCAAGTCCAACCTGGCCACTGCCCTGGAGGGCGTGCCGGGTGTGCGCGAGATCCGGGGTCAGGGCCTCCTCATCGGCATCGAACTGGACCGGCCCTGTGGTGACCTGGTGAAGCAGGCCCTGGCGCGCAAATGCCTGATCAACGTGACTTCCGATAACGTGGTGCGTCTGGTGCCGCCCTTGGTGATCGACCGGGATGAGGTCAATCACCTCACGGCGGTCCTGGCGGACCTGATCCGGGCCTTCCTGGCCTGAGGCGGACAACCATGGCCGTGAAGCATTTTCTCCAGTTCAAGGATTTGGGCCGCAACGAGCTCGATCACGTCTTCCAGCGCAGCCGGATCATCAAGGATCGCTTCAAGCGGTACGAGCCTTACCATCCCCTGGCCGACCGCACCCTGGCGATGATCTTCGAGAAAAGCTCCACCCGGACCCGGCTTTCCTTCGAGGCCGGCATGCACCAACTGGGCGGCGCCGCCATCTACCTCAACACCCGGGACACGCAACTGGGCCGGGGCGAGCCGGTGGAAGACGCGGCCGAGGTCATCTCCCGCATGGTGGACATCGTCATGATCCGCACCTTCGAGCAGGAGATCATCGAACGTTTCGCCAGCCATTCCCGGGTACCGGTGATCAATGGCCTCACTAACGAATACCACCCGTGCCAGATCCTGGCCGACATCTACACCTTCATCGAGCAGCGGGGTGA
>DYHB01000022.1:0-1839 GCA_020724415.1 Thiobacillus sp. | reverse complement strand
CATGTGCAACACCTGGCTCCAGGCCGCCGAGCTGCTGGACTTCAACGTCCACGTCTCCACGCCGCCGGGATACGAAGTGGAGCCCGAGCGGGCCGGCCTGTTCGGCACCGATCACTACGAATCCTTCAGCGACCCCATGGAAGCCTGTCGGGAGGCCGACCTGGTGACCACCGATGTCTGGACCAGCATGGGCTTCGAAGCCGAGAACGAGGCCCGCATGAAGGCTTTTGCCGACTGGTGCGTGGATGCGGACATGATGCGGGTGGCCAAGCCCGAAGCCGTGTTCATGCACTGCCTGCCCGCCCATCGGGGCGAGGAAGTGACCGCCGAGGTGATCGACGGCCCCCAAAGCGTCGTCTGGGAAGAGGCCGAGAACCGCTTGCACGTCCAGAAGGCGTTGATGGAATACCTGCTTCTGGGACGGGTCGAGGCATGAACATCGCCTATTTCAAGGACCGGGACAGCCTGTATCTGGAACTGTCCCCAGAAGACCCTTCCCATGTCTGGGAAGCCCATCCCGGCATCGTCCTCAACATGAGTGCGGACGGTCGGGTGGTGGGCATCGAAATCGAACAGGCGTCCCGACAATCCGATCTGCGCGCTCTCCGGGTGGGCGACTTCCCCGGCGAAGTGGTGGCCGTGGACGGGCGGGCCCACTGATTTATCACCTTTGACTGGCTGGCATCATGAGCGACATCAAGAAAGTAGTTCTGGCATATTCCGGCGGCCTGGATACCTCGGTCATCCTCAAGTGGCTGCAAGACACCTATCAATGTGAAGTGGTCACCTTCACTGCCGACCTGGGCCAGAACGAGGAGCTGGAGCCCGCCCGGGCCAAGGCCCTGCAATTCGGCATCAAGCCCGAGCACATCTACATCGACGACCTGCGGGAAGAATTCGTGCGCGACTTCGTCTTCCCCATGTTCCGGGCCAACACCGTCTACGAGGGCGAGTACCTGCTGGGTACCTCCATCGCCCGGCCGCTCATCGCCAAGCGCCTGATCGAGATCGTCAACATGACCGGCGCCGATGCCATTTGTCATGGCGCCACCGGCAAGGGCAACGATCAGGTCCGCTTCGAACTGGGTGCCTATGCCCTGAAGCCCGACGTCAAGGTCATCGCCCCCTGGCGCGAATGGGATCTGCTCTCCCGGGAGAAGCTGATCGCCTACGCCGAGACCCACGGCATCCCCATCGACATGAAGCACCGCCAGGGCGGCTCGCCGTACTCCATGGACGCCAACCTGCTGCACATCTCCTACGAAGGCCGCCACCTGGAAGACCCCAACGCCGAGGCCGAGGAAGAGATGTGGCGCTGGAGCGTGTCGCCCGAGAAGGCGCCGGACGAAGCTGAATACATCACCCTGGACTACGTGAAGGGCGACGTGGTGGCCATCAACGGCCAGTCCATGAAGGCCCACGAGGTGCTGGCCGAACTGAACCGCCTGGGCGGCAAGCACGGCATCGGCCGGCTCGACCTGGTGGAAAACCGCTACGTGGGCATGAAGTCCCGGGGCTGCTACGAGACCCCCGGCGGCACCATCCTGCTCAAGGCCCACCGCGCCATCGAGTCCATCACCCTGGACCGGGAAGTCGCCCACCTGAAGGACGACCTGATGCCCCGCTACGCCAGCCTGATCTACAACGGCTACTGGTGGGCCCCCGAGCGCATCGCCCTGCAGACCCTGATCGACCACACCCAGGAGAACGTGAACGGCTTCGTCCGGCTCAAGCTGTACAAGGGCAACGTCATCGTCGTGGGCCGGGATTCCAAGACCGACTCCCTGTTCGACTCCACCATCGCCACCTTCGAGGACGATGCCGGCGCCTACGACCAGA
>DYHB01000155.1 GCA_020724415.1 Thiobacillus sp. | reverse complement strand
GAGCGTTCGAAGCGCACGGCATAATCCATGGCCAGGTCCTCGAAGGTCTCCCGGTGTCCATTGGCCTCGTACAGATCGAACAACAGGAGCCAGGCCAGGGGATCCTGCTGCTCGGTATTTTCCAATATCCGGCGATTGAGGATGGCCGTGGCTTCCCCAGGCTTGCCGGTGGCATACAGGATCACCGCCTCCTCGGCCCAGGCCGGCCATTGCCGTCCCAACTCATCCACCTGGATGTCCGCCTGGCCGGGGCGCGACGACCCCGATGCCGCTACGCGGGGCTTGGGTGGGGGAACTGCGGATTTGTCGAACAGGGCCACGGTCGAGATCGGTCACGGGTTTACTACCAGTGTACCCCGTACGCTCATGCGACCAAAGCCATAACCGGACAGTCGGCATGTCGGCCAGAAAAATACCCGATAAAAACAGTTTGGTATTGCCTGCCGGCCGCTCCGCTGGCACACTTGCCCTATTTCATGAACGGCTTATAAAGGACTTGCCATGGGCGGATTGACCAGCAGCACTCCCATCCCCACCGAAATCAAGATGCATCAGCAATCCCGTTACATGGAGATTGCCTTTGACGACGGCAATCGCTTCGAGCTGCCCTACGAGTATCTCAGGGTCTTTTCCCCCTCGGCGGAAGTGCGCGGTCATGGCCCCGGCCAGGAAACCCTCCAGGTGGGCAAGAAGCATGTCGACATCATCCAGGTGGAACCGGTGGGGCATTACGCCGTGGTCCTGGTGTTTTCCGACAAGCATGACTCGGGCATCTACTCCTGGGATTACCTTCACGACCTGGGCGTGAACCAGGAGCGTTACTGGCAGACCTACCTCCAGCGCCTGGAAGAGGCCGGCGCATCCAGGGAACCCAAGACCCTGGTCTGAGCGGCCCTCCTTTGGACCCTGCCTTTCTGCCCCAGGTAGCCGAGGCCCTGGGCCATGCCACGGGGCAGACCTTTCTGCCCGAGGCGCGGGTTGCGGCCGGCGGAGGCTGCATCAATCAGGCATTCCTGCTGACAGGCCGGGACGGGCGCAGGTTTTTCATCAAGCACAATGCCGCCAGCCAGCTGCCCATGTTCGAAGCCGAGGCGGACGGGCTGGCGGCTTTGGCCGCCACCGGAGCCTTGACCGTGCCTGCCCCGATTGCCTGGGGGGTGGCCGGTGGCCAGGCCTGGCTGGCCCTGGAAGCCCTGACGCTCTCGGGCAGCGGAGACGCGGCTGCCCTGGGCCGGGGCCTGGCCGCCCTGCACCGATGCACGGGAACCCGCTTCGGCTGGCATCGGGACAATGTCATCGGCGCCACGCCCCAGCCCAATACGCCTCGGGCGGACTGGATTGAATTCTGGCGCCGGGAGCGATTGGGACATCAGTTGGCCCTGGCCCGCCAGGATGGGGCCAGCCGGCGCCTGCTGGACAAGGGCGAGCGACTGATGGCGGACCTGCCCGCATTCTTCAAGGACTACACCCCGGTCCCCAGCCTGATCCATGGCGATTTGTGGGGCGGAAACCATGCCTACCAGGATGGATGTCCCGTGATCTTCGACCCTGCCGTCTACCATGGCGACCGGGAGGCCGACCTGGCCATGACCGAGCTTTTTGGCGGCTATCCCCCCCGGTTCTACCAGGCTTACAGGGAAGCCTGGCCCGTGCACCCTGGTTACTCCCTGCGCCGAAGCCTCTACAACCTCTATCATGTGCTCAACCACCATCACTTGTTCGGTGGCGGTTATGCCGCCCAGGCCGAGCAGATGATGGACGGATTGCTCAGGGCCACATGATGGTCCCCGGTGGATCGCACCCGGGCATGGGTCACACAGACACGAATACAGGCTGCCGGCAAGAATAAGCACTTGCCGCGCAAGCATTTTTTGTTCATAATCGCGCCCCTTTCCGGCTCGTTTTGAGAGACAGTGCAATGAAAACCGGCGTCCATCCCGAATACAACGAAATCAACGTGACCTGCAGCTGCGGCAACACCTTCAAGACCCGCTCCACCATGGGCAAGGATCTGCATGTGGAAGTCTGCGCGTCCTGCCACCCCTTCTACACCGGCAAGCAGAAGATCGTCGACACCGCCGGCCGGGTCGAGAAATTCCGCCAGAAGTACGGCATGAAGTAATTCCACTCCCCGCGTGGAACCAAGGCAGCCTGGTGCTGCCTTTTTTATTTCATGCGGCCTTTGTTTTCATTTCATAATTCCGCCAAGACTCTCCATTGGGCAAACGGTGCATCCATTAACCCGCAATCAACTGGCCTGGCTGATCCTGATCCTGGTGTTCTGGTCCTTTTTTGGCCTGACCGGGCGGGACATCTGGAAAGCCGAGGAGACCCAGGTACTGGCGCATTTGATGTCCACGGCCCATCCGGGGCCCACATCCGTCGCCTTCTCGGCTCCCTTCTATGAACAACTGACCGCAGGCTTCGTCGCCCTGCTGTCCCCCTGGCTGCCCATGCTGGATGCGGCGCGCCTGGTCAATGGCGTGCTCATGCTGGGGGCCTTCCTGTGCACCGGGCTGGCGGCCCGCGCTCTGTGGGGACCCGGCTATGGCGCCCCCGCCGCACTGGCCCTGCTGGGCTGCCTGGGACTCATGTTGCGGGCCCATGCCCTGCTGCCGGAAGCGGCCTTGCTCATGGGCTATGCACTGTTTTTCCTGGGGCTGGCCGAAACCCGGCGCCGGCCCGGCCTCGCCACGTTGATCCTGATACTGGCCATGATCGTATTGGCCGGCTCCCGGGCCGGCCTGGACCTGCTGGGCGCCCTGGGTGTCGGCCTCGGGGCGCTGCTCTCTCCGGAATGGCGCCGCCCGGTGACCCGGCGCGCCCTGTTGTCCGGCCTCACCGTAGGGGCCCTGATCGGCCTGGGCCTGTGGTTCTTCCGCTACCAGGGCGGCTCCGGTGCCACGGCATGGCAGGCCCTGGCGCCCTTCTTGGCGCCCACCCGTCCCACCGACGACATTCTCAATGACCTGTCCTGGTTTGCCTGGCCTGTGTGGCCCCTGGCCTTGTGGGCCTTGTGGCACGAACACCGGCGCTGGACCCGGGTGGACAGCCTTCACCCCCTGCTGGCCGGCCTGGCGATCTTGGCCATCATGGCCCACTGGCCCGGCTACAGCCGCGAAAGCGGCCTGCTGCCCTTGCTCATTCCCCTGGCCCTGCTGGCTGCCTTCGGCCTGGCCAGCCTGAAGCGTGGTGCGGCCCAGGCAATGTACTGGTTCGGCGTCCTGACCTTCCTGTTCTTTGCTTTCACCTTCTGGGCCTACTTCAGCGCCATCGAATTGGGCTGGCCCCTCCAGGCTGCGGCCCACATGGCCAAGCTGACCCCCAACTACGTCAACGGCAGCGTGGCCATGGGGGCCGTGGCGCTGGCCGCGATCGCCACCCTGCTCTGGCTGGTGGCGATTCCCCTGTTTCCCAAGGCCAAGGTCCGTCCGGTGCTGGTCTGGGCCACCGGCATGGTGCTCACCTGGGTGCTGATGATGAGCCTGTTCCGCCCCTGGGCCGATGCGGGCTGGGGCTACAAGCCCCTGGTGGAAGACCTGGCCCGGCATCTGCCCGAGGGCGCCTGCCTGGCGAGCGATGCCCGCCCGGATATCCTGATCATGCTCGACTACTACCGGCCCGGACGACATCCCGAAGGACAAGATTGTGCCTACTGGCTGGTTTCCGGCCCGGAGACCATCACGGCGCCCGAGTGGCAGCCCGGGGAACTGGTCTGGACCGGCAGCCGCCCCCGATACAAGAACGAAGTACACCGGCTCTATGTCATCCCTCAAGACTGACCGGGTGAGCGCCATCGTCCTGGCCGGCGGACGTGCCCGGCGCATGGGCGGAGCCGACAAGGGCTGGCTGGACCTGGCCGGACGGCCCCTGGTCGCCCGGGTGCTGGACCGGCTGGCAGGTCAGGCGGGTGAAGTCATCATCAGTGCCAACCGGCACCTGGAGCGCTACGCCGCCCTGGGCTGGCCGGTGGTCCCCGATCCTGCGGACGACTTTCCTGGCCCTCTGGCCGGCATCGCCGCTGCGGGGCGAGAGGCCCAGGGGGAATGGTTGCTGGTGGTCCCCTGCGACACCCCTTTCCTGCCGGAGGATCTGGCCCCCCGCATGTTGGCCGAAGCCCGGACTCAGGACACCCGCCTGGTCCGTGCGGCCGACCACCAGCAG
>DYHB01000154.1 GCA_020724415.1 Thiobacillus sp. | reverse complement strand
GTGATCGGCTCGGCTGCCCCAGACTTGCCCCTTTCGGCCCTGGCACCCTGGACCACCTGGTGGAGCCGGGACGGTGGCCGGACCAGCGCGGGGGACGGTAACGGCAACTACCTGGACTTCTGGGATCGGGCGGTTGCGGCCGTGGCTGCCGAACGGGGTGGGGGGTTGTCCCCACCAGATGAGCCGGAGGGTTCCCCCGGTGGGCCCGTATCACCACCAGCGGCGGCGCCGGCCAAGATCGGGGCGGGAACTTTGGGCCTGGCGGCCGTGGCGGGCCTCCTGGTGGGCGCCTGGATGCTGGTCGATCAGGGTGACCAGTGACGCAGGTACGGATGGTGATCCCAGACGTCCCGGTCATATTCCCGCTGGCCGGCATCCTCCGCCCGCACCTGGCTAACTCCTTCGGCGCCCACCTGCTCGGTGGGCGAGCTGTACAGCGCCACCATCCGTTCAGGACCCCGGGAGCCACCCCCGGACCAACGCAGGAACCTGGCCACGGCCCCCTCGGGGACGCCGGCCGCCACCAGGTCCCGCACCAGGGCCCGCCTGACGGCATGCCAGTTTGCCCGGGCGGGCCTTTCCGCGTCCACGGCGTTACCCCAAAGGTTTCCGAAGGTCTTCTCTACGGAATTGGGCGATGCTGACGGCCACACCGCCGGCAGCCACGGGATGATCTGAGGCGGCAGCCAGCACCAGCGGGGCTGACCGCCTTTGGCTGTCCGAATGTAGATGCGTTCGCCCTCCGGGTCGACGTCGGACGGCCGGATCGCCGCCAGCTCCACGGCCCGCATGCCGTACGTGGTGGCCAGCGCAAGCAGGCAGGCCTGGCGGCCGGTAAGGTCCCCGGCCCGGGCCGCGGTGATCAGGCGCAGCACCAGGTCCGCGGCCAGCGCTGGGCGGCGCGCATCCTTGGGATCGTAGCGCCAGCCCCGGGCCGTCGGCGCCGGTAGCCCGAACTGGCGATAGAATGCCCGGATGGTCCGCCGGTGCAGGTCGACCGTCCCCGGGCCCAGCCCCTCCTGTTCCAGGTGGCGGAGGTAGCGACCAAGCACGGCATCCGCGTTGGTTCCGCCCCAGCGCAGATAACGCTCCACAATCGAGGCGGGTTTCGGGCCCGCCGACCGCCGGTACCGGTCCAGGGCCTCTGCGGCAGTCACCCGGCATCACCTCTGCTTGTAGGATACTGGACCTGTAAACCAGAGAGCGGAGGTGCCGCGGACAGTGGCCAAAGACGAAAAGGTCAGGGACATGAGGTTGCCGGGCGGCAAAGGACTGCTCATCACACTCTATGGCAAGGGCGATCATCACGAAATCGACCTGCGGGCCCATACCGGACCGGACGAGGTAACGCACGTGCAGGGCAGTGTGTCCTGGGACATTCAACCCCACTCTCCGGAGCCAGGTAAACCGATGCCTGACTGGATGCAGCCGTTGATGCAGGTTGCCATGGCGATGGTGCAGACCATGGCGCAGCAGCCTTTTGGTGCCCCGGGTGAACAACCCAAACCGGAGCGCGAGCAATCGGAAGGTGACGCCGAATGCCAACCCTCTGGAACGTAATCCTGCCGATTTGCGGAGACGCGGCCCGGTTTGCCTGGTCGCACGCGAAGGCAGCAATCGGCGAGCCGCAGAAGCCCGGGCAACCCTCGGCCACCGTGGTAGATCGGCCGCCGGTCCTTGAACCCCTGCCCTCCCTGCCGCCGCTGGAACCGCTCCCGCGCTTCGAGCTTGACACGGTGACTATCACGGAAAAGCCCACTGAAAAGCCCATTCCCGTGACCGATTCCTACGCCGCCGAGATGGAAGACACGTCCATAGCCTGCGTGCCCTGCACCCGGGGCCATCTCAGCGCCATGACGGTGGCGGCGGACCAGGCCGCCGCGACCCGGGACGAGACCGAACGCCGGCGCCTGCTGGCCCGGGTGGCGGCGGAGGCCCTGGTAATGCGTCAGTATGACTGGACGCCGCTCAAGCTCGCCAATGCGCGTCCCGACGACCGGGCCGCCATCCAGGAGATCATGCCGCATGTGGACGCCATTACCCGGGACCTGCCCATGGCACCGGCGCCGCTGGTGCTGGCCTGGGCCGCGGTCGACGAAAGCCTGCGGTTTGCCCGCTCGCCAAAACCGACGGACGCTGACCGCCGGGAGGTTGAATCTCGAGCGCGGGATGCGGAAGCGAACCTGAACTACGTGGAGAGGGAACTGCTCGCCCCACACCGGCTGCAGTCGCACCAGGTGGGGCCCGCCCGCCGGGTGCTGCCCCTGCTCCGTGAGGCCCGCCATAGGCTCACGACTCAAGGCTATAGCCTGGAGGCCTTGGAGTTCGCTGCTGCCCGCCTGGCCACCGCGGTAACGGAGCTAACCCCAGCAGTAACGGAAGAGCAGGCGCGTAACGTCGCCGTGCTATGCCGCCAGTGCCGGGACCGCTTTTATCGCCGGGTGCTGGCTCAGATGCGAGAGCGGCGGGCCGGATGATCAACCTTGGTCACCAGCTCCGCGCAGCCCGCATAGAGCAGGGCTTGACGCAGGGTGAAGTTGCCACGCGGGCGGGGCTCAGTCAGGGAACTGTGTCTGCAATCGAACTGGGCCGAATGGATCCGTCGCTGAAAGCTCTCTTCGCCATTCTGCGGGTGCTGGACCTGGCCCTGGTGCTCACCACCATCCCAAATGGCGGCGCGAAAAACCCCCGGTAATTCCCAACCGGGGGTCTCGCATGTTGGCGGCGGGCACCCAAGATTACTTGCCCTTCGAGCACCGCTTGGTCGCCCGGGCCAGCTTGGTCTGGATCTTGGCGTTTGAGTTGTCCGCCTTCATCTCGCGGATGACGCACGCCTGAAAACGAGTCTTCGCCATCTTCGCCACTTTGGTCACCTCCCAAGGATCCGTTGATTTGATGGTACACCGCCCGCCATCACTTGCGGCGGGCTGCCGTTGCCTTGCTCTTTTTGGCGCAGGCTTTGGACGCCCTGGCGAGCTTGCGATTGATGCAATCTGCAAACTTGTCCGTCCGCATTTCCCGGCCAACACACTCCCGGAATTTGCCGGGCTTCAGGATCTGCCTCTTCGCCATGGTGTTCACCTACCCTTTTCGCCTCGAGTCTTAGCCGGCCAGAGGAAGTCCATCACTTCATCAGCTTCCTTGCGGGCAGACTCTGGCAGACGCTTGCGGGTGGCCGTCAGGGCGGCCTTGATCTCGCGCTCGGACTCGAACCCATCCCGGATTAGCCGGTCGATCTCTGGGGCCGGCACGCCGGCGTCGCGAGCTAGATCCCGCGCATAGCCAACGGCAACGGACAGTTCGCAGTTCCGGGGCCGCTCTTTGGTGCATTCGCCCTGCAGGCTTGTACCCTTACGCACTGGCGGTCTACGTTTCTCCATGCCGATGCCCCCTGAGATCAGAATACCACCGCTACCGGTCTGCCCGGGCGTTTGCCTAACGGCGGGCACCGGAATCCGTGTGTGGTGTGCGGTCCCGGCACCAGGTGCACCAGAGGTGTTTGATGTGTCCCGCCGGCCTGACGTGCCCTTTGCGCCGCTGGATCACCGCCCGGTTCCCGCATACCCGGCAGCGCAGGGTGGTAGCAATCAACTTGCCTTGCAGCCGTGCAATCTCAGACACTTCCCCTCTATCGGCGCCGCAGCCAGTAACCCACAGCAGCACCAGCCAGCCCCGCGGCGGTACCGGCGGCCGCGGCGGCCAGAATGGCGCCCCAGGGCGATTTTCCCCGGGTGGCCACGGTTGGGCCCCGGGAGATGTACCACTCGCCGCTGGCGCCGTCATAGGCGAATTGGGCGCTGGCCAGAGCATCCCGGCCCAGCAGTACCAGCACTGGGGACTGTAGCCCGGTGGCCAGGACCAGCGGCACGTCATCACAGAGTCGGTGCCCGTCCAGGGAACTGATACAGACACCAGTGTGAGCCGCGATTGTGAGGGGTTCGTCGGTGATGGTCCAGACTTCCCGAGTACCGGCCATTCGGGCGCCCACCCGCGCCAGCAGGTCAGCGTCGACGCTCGATATGCTGCTGCCGGTATCGACCAGGGCCTGAGTCTGCACCTGCCCGGCGGGACCGGATACGATTACGTCCAGCACCGGCCCATGGGCCGCCAGGCCGCCGGCGCCGGGCGTTTCGTAGGCTACCAGCACGCAAAACACCCCCGTCCCAAGTGTAGCCCACCGGGAAGGGGGTAAAGGGGCGCTG
>DYHB01000153.1 GCA_020724415.1 Thiobacillus sp. | reverse complement strand
CAACGGGTCTCCTGGGTCGGAGCCGCCGTCGCTGCAGCTGTAGCCGTTGCCAGGGTCAGGGTGAGTACCGCCGAACAGGTCCGACGCGATATCGTTGAAATCGTTGAAATCGTTGAAATCGTTGACATCGTTGACATCGTTGACATCCTTGAGCCTCCAAAACAGAGCACCTGCTCACCAGGGAAATCTGGATGGGCAGCGTTCGAAATCATATCCCAAGGGCCGTATCCGCAAAGCACGGGGGCAGGTCTTGAACGAAACTCCCACGTTCGGCACGCCCAGGCCCGATTTGGTTCTCCCCGGCGCGAAACCACGCCACACCCTTCGGTCGCCAGGGGAAGCTCCGGGCACGACCGGGTGCCGAATGGGCGCCCGGGGCACTGGGCGAGTATATTCAGGTCTGTCACAGTATCGCCCAAGGGGCCTCTATGACCCGAGTTCAATATGTGGCTGCCTGCTTCCTGCTGGCGGCCTGGAGTTCAGCCATGGCCACGGACGGTCCGCGTTACACGGTGGTTCAGACATACGATGCGTTCGAGGTACGCCGCTACGAGCCTTATCTGGTGGCGGAAACGGTGGTCAACGCCGCCCCGGAAGATGCCGGGAACAAGGGATTCCGCCTGCTCGCGAACTACATCTTCGGGCGCAACAAGGGCGCACGCAAGATCGAGATGACGTCGCCCGTGGCGCAGTCATCCACCAAGATCGCGATGACGGCCCCGGTGGCCCAAAGCGCGAGCGCCGGCGGTTATGTCATCCAGTTCGCGATGCCCCGGGAATGGACACTGGCCACCCTGCCGGAACCCCTTGATGCGAATGTCACCCTGCGCGAGGTGCCCGCCAGAAGGCTCGCCGTCATCGGCTATTCCGGGACGTGGTCTCAGAGTCGCTACCAGGAACACCTGAAAAAGCTGGAAGACGCCGTGGCAAGCACAGGTTTGCGCTGGCAAGGCGCCCCCGTCTGGGCCCGCTACGACCCGCCCTGGACACCCTGGTTTCTGCGCCGCAACGAGATTTGGCTCGAACTCGATTGAGTGTCATGTGAAAAAAGTGAAGGGGAGCGCGTGCCGTCGCCATGCCGAGTGCTGGCTTTGTCGAGATTCTGGTCATGGGCGGCGAAGAGCAGGTGTACCCGCCCGCCGGACCCCATGTAACCGATGCGAAAGATGCGCTCGTCCAGGATGATCTGGCCGACCGGTTGGAGGTCGGTGAAGCCCAGCACCTGCTGGCAGAAGGGCACCAGAAATTCCCCCACGCTGACGGCAGGGGGGTCAAGGTCTATCCGGCTGCGCTTGGTGCTGAAGTCGTTCCATAGTTTGAGGGCGATCTTCCAGTCGCAGCCGATCTCGTCGCGCAGCTTCAGGCCGCCTTCCAGACGCAGGGCGGTGCAACCGAGTTCAGAATTGGCGCGGCCGGTCATGAGGCGTTTTTGTCTTGTTCGCGATCTCTCTGAGGTGAGGCGTGGGCTCAGGGGCTTTTCAGATAGAGGTCGACGGTTTGCGTCATCCAGGTCGGGATGCCGGCCCCGAAAAAGTCACGGTCCTCGGTCCAGATCGGGTAATTCAGCAGAATCGCGGCGGCGACTCCCGGCCAGTCGCGCTCATCCCGCTGGCCGATACGGGCACGGGCCTCGGCCTCGACCAGAGCCAGCTCTTCCTGGCCGACCAGTTGAACGGCGTGCATGAGGCTGGCGAGGGCCGGGCGCCAGACGGATTCGGTCAAGCCACGGTGGGGCGCGAGCTCAGCCAGCCACTGCTCGGCCTCAAGAAAATTGGACTCGGCGACGTAAAAAGCGACGTTGTCGCTGGCCTGCTCGATCTTGTGCCGCACCTGCTGACCCAGCACACCGCGAATCAGGATGTTGGCATCGAGCACCAGGCGCTTATGCTGCATTGCGATCTTTGCGCCAGGCCTGGAAGTCGGCCGCCAGTTCATCCTCGGTAATGCCCAGGCGGGCCATCTCTTCCTGCATCCGGCGTCCCGCTTCGAGCAGCGCGTCTCGTTCCGACTGGGTGGGCCGCTTGGGCACGGGGATGTAAAAGCCGATGGTCTGGCCGTGCCGGGTCACCTCGATGGGTACCGACGATTCCAGATATTCCGACAGCTTCTCGCGCAACTCGCGCATGCCGATTCGCAGGCTCATGTTCGACTCCTTGAGTGGAATTGTGTACACAATTTATTACTCAAGTCGTGGAATATCAAGCCGGCGCCAAGACCAACACGCCCATCACGTTCACCGGCAAGCTGGGGTGACCCGGTACGGGCTAGGTATCTCGGTTGGGGGCTCATGGTGTTGCCGTGCGCCCTCTTTCATATGGTTGTTGACGCTCTGGCATATGAAATGGGTTGTCCGTTTCCCGTGAAGTCATGTTTTTCGATGCACCTTGCAGGCAACCAGCACAGGTGAAAAATAACCTAAGCGATTGAAAATATGCATTATTTACATGTTTATTCTAGCCCCCTCTCGCAAATTTCTAATCTTTATTCACCAGTTCTGATCTTTATTCTGAAGAACCAAACCGCCATACCCGACTGAACTTTTAAGGTATTAGCACTGTCCATCAGCGAGTGCTAAAATTGAACCGTAACGAGCTAGGAGGCTGATCATCATGACCGCTGAAACGATGCATTTCCCCGTCCCGTCCACCTTGGGCAGTCTGGAGAACTACATCCAGGCCGTGAACCGCTTTCCCATCCTGTCCGCCGAGGAAGAACATGCCCTGGCCGTCAAACTGCGGGACGAAGGCGATCTGGAATCCGCCCGCAAGCTGGTCATGTCCCACCTACGTCTGGTGGTCTCCATCGCCCGGGGCTACCTGGGTTACGGACTGCCTCATTCCGACCTGATCCAGGAAGGCAACGTGGGCCTTATGAAAGCCGTCAAACGCTACGACCCGGATCGGGGCGTACGCCTGGTGTCCTTTGCCGTGCACTGGATCAAGGCCGAAATCCATGAATTCATCCTGAAGAACTGGCGCATGGTGAAAATCGCCACCACCAAGGCCCAGCGCAAGCTGTTCTTCAACCTGCGCAGCATGAAACAGGGCGACGGCAGTCTGAGCGCCGGCGACGTCAGCCGCATGGCCCAGACCCTGAACGTGAACGAAACCGACGTGCGGGAGATGGAAACCCGCCTGTATGGCCAGGACATGTCCCTGGAACCTGGCGTGGATGACGACGAGGACAGCTACGCCCCCATAGCCTACCTGTCGGCCATGGACGCCGAACCCACGCGCCAGATCGAGGCGGCCGAGCGGCGCGAACTGGCCACCACGGGGCTGTCCCAGGCCCTGGAGGCCCTCGACCCTCGCAGTCGCCACATCGTGGAATCCCGCTGGCTGCGGGACGAGGATTCCGCCACCCTGCACGAATTGGCCGCGGAATACGGCATTTCTGCCGAGCGGGTGCGCCAGATCGAGGCCAAAGCCCTGCAGAAGATGAAGCTGGCGTTGACTGCGGCCTGAACGCCCTCGGGCCAGGTCCGGCCAGACGCCCACAGCCAGGCCGCCTCAAACAAAAAACCCCGCTCAGCGGGGTTTTTTTATAGAGCCCGAGGGCTTGCCTTAAAGGGCGGCAATCAGCGCCGAGAGAATGCTGATCCATGCCCAGATGATGAGGGCCACCACCAAAGTCATGGGCAGATTGGTTTTGCTGAAAAGATTCATGACACAACTCCAAGACACATGACGCCATGATAATGGCTTGAGCCCTTCAACTCAAATGAGTGTAGAAGGGTCAACAGAATAATCAAATGGGCTTGCCTTCCCGAAAGGCCTTGATGACCGGCACCTGGCGACGGGACACCGGCAAGGCCTCGGGCCAGTCCCGCAGGCGGGCCACCCAACCCCCTTCATCCCCTTCCCGGGTCATTTCAAACCCCGCCAGATGTCGCCGGTTGATCAGGCAGTTGCGGTGAATGCGCAACATCTCCCGGGAAAACTCCTGCTCCAGCTTGGTCAATGACTCGTTCAGCACATACTCATGCTCCCGGGTGCGCAAGGTCACGTACTTCAGCTCGGCCCGCAAATAAAGCACATCCTCGATGGGCACCAGCCAGACCCGGCCCCGGTCGCTGACCGTGAGCTGGCGTCGGGGCGCCAGGGGTTCCAATACGGCATCGTCGTCCGGGGTCAGGCGCCGGGCCCGACGCAAGGCCTCGGCCAGGCGCTCCGCCCGGACCGGCTTGAGCATGTAATCGATGGCCCCCACCTCGAAGGCTTCCACCGCATGCTGGTCGT
>DYHB01000021.1:30890-32149 GCA_020724415.1 Thiobacillus sp. | reverse complement strand
GCTTGATCAGGTCCATGGTGGCCACGGCCATACCCGCCCCGTTGACCATGCAACCAATGCTGCCGTTGAGGGCAATGTAATTGACGTTGTGGTGATGTGCCTCGGCCTCCTTCGGGTCGATCTGCGAGAAATCGGCCAGTTCGGCCAGGGCCTTCTGGCGATACAGGGCGTTGTCCTCCACGGCCATCTTGCAGTCCAGGGGCAGGACGCGTCCGTCCTCGGTCACCACCAGCGGATTGATCTCCAACAGGCTCAGGTCCTTTTCGGTGAAGATCCGGTAACAGGCCTTGATCAGTTTTCCGAAGGCGGCGATCTGGTCGCCCGCCAGTTCCAGGCCAAAGGCCATGTTCCGGCCCTGGTAGTCCATCAGGCCAGTGACCGGGTTCACCGTTTCACGCAGAATCTTGTCCGGCGTCGTGCGCGCCACTTCCTCGATCTCCATGCCACCGGCGGCGGAGGCCACAATCCCGATGCGCTCGGCGGCGCGGTCGACGGTAATGGACAGGTACAACTCCCGGGCGATGGGCAGGGTTTCCTCGATCAGCAGGGTGTTTACCGGCTGGCCATCGGGGGCGTTCTGGTAGGTGACCAGCCGGCTACCCAGTAGCGCCCCGGCAGCAGCGGCCAGATCATCCGCACTACGGCACAGCTTCACGCCGCCCGCCTTGCCGCGTCCGCCGGCATGCACTTGGGCCTTGATCACCCAGGCCTCGCCGCCCAGCTCGGCGACCGCGCCGGGCACCTCCCCCGGATGGTTGATGGTGCACCCCCTTGGAGTGGCGAGACCGTATTCACGCAGTACTGCCTTGGCTTGATATTCGTGCAGGTTCATAAACCAGAAGGCCCCAATGGATGAATCAAAAATTGAATTGTGCGTCAATCCAGGCGTGTCTGCCAGAACACGGGGTCTGCACGGCGGCAGCGGCGACCGGTGCAGACTCATCCTGGATGCGGGTTTTCCGGTAGCATTGAGCACTCCGATGGGATTCCGACGCATGAACGACATTCTGATTCTTTATTACAGCCTCCACGGCTCGGTGAAACAGCTGGCTGCCCACATTGCTCGTGGCGTCGAGTCGGTGCCCGGCACCCGGGCGCGCGTGCGCACGGTGCCCAAGGTGGTCGCCGAATCGGCCGGGCCGGCCAGGCTGGTGCCGGACGAAGGCGCCCCCTACGCCACCGCCCAGGACCTGGAGGAGTGCGTCGGGCTGGCTTTGGGATCACCGACCCGGTTCGGCAACATGGCGGCGGCCATGAAA
>DYHB01000021.1:0-30880 GCA_020724415.1 Thiobacillus sp. | reverse complement strand
GGGCGCCCTGGCCGGCAAGCCGGCCTGCGTCTCCACCTCCACCGCCAGCCTGCACGGTGGCCAGGAAACCACCCTGACCTCCATGATGCTGCCCCTGCTGCATCATGGCATGGTCATCGTCGGCCTGCCCTATGCCCAGCCGGAATTGAACAGCACACGCTCTGGGGGCACGCCCTACGGCGTCACCCATTATTCAGGCCCGGACGGCAAAGAGCCCATCAGCGAAGAAGAACGGCGCCTGGCGTTCGCCCAAGGCAAGCGCCTGGCAGAAATGGCCCTGAAACTGGAGCGCCCCCTATGAGCGAACAGGGCCATGAGGCCCGCCGCTTCACACGCGGGCAGACCAGCGGAGTCTTGTCCACCCTGTCCAAACGCCTGGACGGTTTTCCTTTCGGTTCGGTCTCTCCCTTCATCTTGGACCATGCCGGTCGCCCGGTGATCCTGATCTCCGATCTGGCCGAACATACCAAGAATATCGAGGCCGACCCCCGGGTATCCCTCATTGTCCAGCCCTACAGTCCGGACATGCAGACCACAGGAAGGGTGACCGTGATCGGCCATGCCCTACGCTTGCCGGACAAGGACGCCCTGGGCCCCCGCTACCTGCGCTACTTTCCCCAGGCAGAAGCCTATTTTTCCATGCACGACTTTCAGTTCTACCGCCTGGAGCCAGTGAAGGTGCGCTGGATAGGCGGATTTGGCCGGATTTTCTGGGTAGACCCCGAGGCCTTCCTGATCCCGCCGGAAGGGCTGGCGGACCGGGAGGCGGACATCATCGCCCACATGAACCAGGATCATGCTGACAACCTGCGGGATTACTGCCGCCATGTCCATGGCGTGGATGCCCACGAGGCCACCATGGTGGGACTGGATCCCGACGGCTTCGACCTGAGGGCGGATGACCGCTTGCTCCGGTTTTCCTTCGATACCCCGGTGACGGAGTCGGACGCGATCCGGGCGGCCCTAGTGGCCCTGGCCAGGGCAAGCCGGACGTGAACCCGGACCGGCTTCGCCTGTTGGCGTCGGCCAGCCTGATCGCGCTGATCCTGCTTTCCCTGAGCTGGGAACTCTGGCTGGCGCCGCTCAGGCCCGGGGGCTCCTGGCTGGTTCTCAAGACCCTGCCCTTGTTGCTGCCGCTCTTTGGCATTTTGCATGGCAAGCGCTATACCTACCGCTGGGCGACGCTCCTGATCTGGATCTATTTCACCGAGGGCGTCATGCGCAGCTTTACGGAACCTTCACCCGTTCGCGAACTGGCGGTCTTGGAGATCGTTCTCAGCCTGGTCTTCTTTGCCTCGGCAGCCTGGTATGCCCGCACCGGCCACCGTACAGATTGAATAGTGGAACCAGTTGACCCAGGTCAAAGTCACTCGGATGTGTATATCGTAAATTGACGATATTAGTATCGACTTATATACTGCCCCCCAAATTTCTTCAGGAGTTCCCATGTCCAAGGCCCGATACGTCCACTTCAAATTCCTGCCCATGTCGCTCAGGGTGCTGTTTACCATGGTGTTGCTGGTATTCGGCACGGGTTATCTCATGGCCATGATCCAGGTCTGGGAATCCCATGCAGGCAAGGACGGCAATCCCATGCTTTCTGGGAAGGACCTGATGATTTCCTACAGTGGCAACCCGGAAGGCACCCGCATGGAGTCAGCCCTGCGCAGCTCCATGGCCGACATGCTGCCGGACGAGAAGCGCCAGGTCATCTTTGAGTGGCTCCACAACAAGGCGCCGGCCGAAGAGTTCGAAGAGAAGATCAACCCGATCCTTCAAGAGCACTGCGTGGCCTGCCACAACCCGGGGGCCAACCCCCATTTGCCCGACTTCACCTCGGCAGACGGGGTATCCAAGGTCACGGCCCAGGATGAAGGCATGAACCTGCATACTCTGGTGCGGGTATCCCATATCCACCTGTTCTCCATCACGTTCATCTTCTTTATCGTGGGTTTCATCTTCACCCATGCCTACGTGCGTCCCACCTGGCTCAAGTGCGCCCTGATCGCTGCCCCCTTCGTAGTGCTCATCACCGACGTGGCGTCCTGGTACCTGACCAAGGTCTGGACCGGCTTTGCCTGGGTGGTGATTCTGTCGGGAGCCATCATGGGCCTGTCCTTCGCGGCCATGTGGTTCATCTCCATGTACCAGATGTGGTTCTTCAAGGTACCAGCCGAGCTGGAAGACAATGAAGGCAAGTTGCCCAGCTTGGGTTCCTGAACTTTCTGCACGCACCCGAGGGCAGCCTGGCTGCCCTTTTTTCATTCTGGCCCTGCCTTTGCAGTTATCATTGCCTGAAACAAAGTCAATTAACCCGTTCGACACCGAGGCCTGAAGCCCTCGGCTGAGCCTGGCCAGCCTCGGTATAGCGGAGGAAAGCGTATGCGTTACCCTAGCCGTTCATTCCTGGCATGCCTGGGCCTGGGCGTTTTCCTGCTCATTCCCCACGCCAGCGCAACGGACATCCAGCAGTCTTCCCTGGAAGACCTGCTCAAGTCGGATGTACGCGCCATCAGCAGCGCGTCCCGTATCGAACAGTTGATCGACGAAGCCCCGGGCGCCGTGACGGTGCTTACCCAGCGCGACATACGCCGACATGGCTGGCGCACCCTGTCCGATCTGCTCCGTTCCGCGCCAGGGATCAACATTTCCTACAATACGCTCTATTCGTCAGCCACCATCCGGGGCTTGTCCGGGGCCCTCGACCTGGGCTCCCACCTCCTGCTGCTGGTGGATGGGGAGCGCATGACCGGCAATATCAGCGACGTCTCCCCCTTGGGCCAGGACATGCCCATCGACATGGAATGGATCGACCGGGTAGAAATCGTCACGGGGGCATCCTCTGCCGTATATGGCGCCAATGCGGTATTGGCCGTGGTCAATATCATTACCCAGCCACCCGAGGCCATTGCTGACCTGGAGTTCACGGCCGGCCTGGGAGGGGGCAATGCCCGGCAACTCAGGGCCTCCGGCGGCACGCGATGGGAAAACGGCCATGTCAGCGGCTCTGCCAGCCGTTTCAGCAGCGATGGCTACCTCGACAACGACGCCATTCTCAGTGAGCGCGTCTTCGGGCGGATAGCTGCAGGAGACTTCAACTTCACAGCATGGTCCCTCCGGTATCGCAAGGACTACCCATTCATCAATCCGCCCGTGTTCAGTGAAGGTGAGACCCAAACCGATCATTCAAGCGCCACCCTGAGCTGGAACCGTGCCCTGAGCCCCTCGGCCCACGCCCGGGTGTCTCTCCAATACGGAAGTTACGATCTCGGGGTAACCTATGGCAACCGCGACCTGCTGTTGCGCCAACAACAGGCCAAGGGCGCCTGGCATAGCCTGGATGCAAGCATCAGCCAGCGCGGGGATGCGCACACCTTGATCTACGGCTTCGAATACATGCGTTCCCCCGATGCATGGACAGAGGGGCATCTGGTCAGCCCCGTCAGTCAGGTGCGTGAATTCCGGGAAGGAATCAGCTTTGCCAGGCGGGCTCTGCATGTCCAGGATATCTGGACCCTTTCCGAAGGGCTCAAGCTGCACCTTGCCCTGCGCCATGAGGCGGATGATCGGCTCGCAAAGACCCTCAACTTGCCCCGCGTTGGCGTAGTCTACCAACACGACCCCGCTACCGCCCTCAAGTTGACGTATGGGGAATCCTTCCGCGTCCACCCGGCCTTTGAACTTGGCTCACTCCCCAAGACGGTCCGGGAGCCCCTCCTGTTGGAGCCTCCGGAGCAAGTACGCCAGTGGGAAGCCCGGCTGGAACATGACTGGAGCAGCAGCACCCATACCGGTCTGTCCCTGTATCACATCAAGGCCACGGATCAGGTCCGTTACTACCCGGGCGAAGACTTCGAATTCAATTACGGGGAGAGTTCCAGCCTGCTCGGCCTGGAGGCTGTGCTCAACTGGAAGTCCTCGGACGGCAGTCGCCTGCGGGTCAGTCTTACCCGGCAACAGGGCGACTATGACCAGGATGGGGCTCGCCTGTACAACTCGCCAGAGACCTTGGTCAAGCTGAACTACAGCCGGCCGATCCCGCGTCTTGGCGCGTTTCTGGGCATCGAAGCCCTGCATACGGGAAAACGCAAGACCTTGCTGGATACCCTGGCTCCCGGGTATGGGCTGGTCAACCTCACCCTGTGCTCGGATCAGCGAATGGGACGCTGGGACTGGCAACTTGGGCTGTACAACGTGTTCGACGCCCAATTCGAGGACCCAGCACCCTACAGCCTGCAACTGCAGGCCATCCCCCAGCAGGGGCGTACCTGGCGCGCCCAGATGCGACTGCAGTTCTGACGCCATGAAAAAAATAATATCCGGAGGTAACCATGACACTGATGCGCCAAGCATGGCTTAGCCTGCTGCTCATGGCCCTCTGGCATCCCGGCATGGCCATGGAGGTGAACGAGGCCCGAATCAAGACGGGCTTCCTCTACAACTTTGCCAAACACACGACCTGGCCCGGTCCGGCAACCCACAGGCTGTTGTGTGTGGTGGAAGGCCACATGCCCGAGCGCTACCTGCTGGAGCTGGAAGGACTCCCCCTGGGCCAGCACGCCCTCCACACCCGATCCATCACGCAGCTCTCTGATGCCCGGAACTGCCATGTGCTTTTCATCGGCCGCAACCAGCGAGCCCGCCTGGGCGAGTGGCTGGATGCCGTCGATGGGCTGCCGGTACTGACCATCACGGATATCGGGCGCATGGGTCATCCCAAAAGCGCAATCAACCTCTACACGGAGCGACGCCGATTGCGGTTCGACATCAACCTTGCCCCAGCCCGGAACGGCGGACTGACGCTCAGCTCCCGCCTGACTGAACTGGCGGACACGGTATATGGCTGGGAGTGACCCCATGTCCTTGACGATATTGCTGGTTGAAGACAATGAGATGAATCGGGAAATACTCAGTCGCCGTCTTGTGAAAAGGGGTTACCTGGTGCACGTCGCCCTGGATGGGCAGGCCGCCCTTGCCATGGCCTCAGACCTGATGCCCGACATCATCTTGATGGACCTGAACCTGCCCGTGCTGGATGGCTGGGAGGCCACTCGCAGGCTGAAGTCAGACCCGGCCACCGCGAGGATACCGGTGATGTGTCTCACCGCCCACGCCATGGTGGGTGACCGGGACCGGGGCATGTCGGCCGGCTGTGACGAATACGGCACCAAGCCCATGTCCTTCGAGCAGATCCTGGCCACCATCCAGCGCCTGACCGGGACATGACACCCCGTGCTTCCACCCTGGTGCTCTATGCCTTTGCGGCCATAGCCGTGCTCATTCTGGCGCAAGGTGCTGTCGGCCTGGCCCTGCTGACCCAGTATCAACACCGGATGCAAGATGTCCAGTCCACCTTGTCCCACAGGGTGGCCCTTGCAGACCAGATACGCCAGTTGGTACATGATCGAACCACCCGGCTTCAACGCATGGTGCTGTTTCAACCTGGCGCGGAACTCGCCAGGGAAATGCTCGCCTACGAAACCCTCGGGAAAGACTTCCTGCAGGTCACCCAGGTCCTCGAGCAATCCCTCGATCATCCAGAAGAACGTCAAGCCTATGAAGCCATGCACAAGCTGGCCAGTCACGGCTGGCGCATGCAGGACCAAGTCATCCAGCGCCTGCGTCAGGGGCAGCCCCAGGAGGCCATCCAGATCCTGCTGAACACCGTGCTACCGGTCCAGGATGAGGTCCTCGAACAGGTGGGCGTCTTCAATCAACTTCAACAGCTCCAACAGATCCGCATCCAGCAAAGCCTGCGTGACAGTTATCGACAGACCCTCTTCATGCAGGGACTGGCCGCCGTGTTCACGCTGCTGCTGACCGGCTTCATTCACTTCCTGATACGGCGCAAGGTCCTGGTCGCGGAGCACATCGCCGATGAGGGACGCCACCTCATGCAGGACCATGCGGCAAGACTGGAACATGAGGTCACCATGCGTACCCAGGAGCTGCAGGCCGCCAGGGACGAAGCGGTCCAGGCCAACCAGGCCAAAAGCCTGTTCCTGGCCAACACCAGCCACGAGCTCAGGACCCCGCTCAATGCCATCATTGGGTACAGCGAGATGCTGGAAGAAGACGCCCTGGAGACCAAAAACACCCAAAGTGCGACCGATTTGAGCAAGATACGGCATGCTGCTCAATCCCTGCTGACACTGATCGACAACCTCCTGGACATGGCCAAGGCCGAATCCGGTCGCATGCCCGTCGTCATCGACCCGACATCCATTCCGGCTTTGGCAGCCAGCCTCTACGACACGATGCGCCCGTTGGCAGACAAAAACCGCAATCTGTTGCAGATCCAGGTCGACCCGAACCTGTCCGACTTCCATACCGATCCAGACAAGCTCAACAAAATCATGCTCAACCTGATGTCCAATGCCTGCAAATTCACCCAGGATGGAAAAATATCCGTGTCATTCTCGGCGCCTCCGGAAGGTGGCGTGATTTGCCAGGTCGAGGACACGGGCATCGGCATGGACGAGGATGCACTGCAACGCGTATTCGAGCCCTTCATCCAGGCCGACGCCTCCACCACGCGGCGCTATGGAGGCACGGGTCTGGGCCTGGCGCTGGTGCAACAATATGTCCACTTGCTGGGAGGTCGACTCAAGGCGGACAGCCGTCCGGGCTCGGGCTCATGCTTCCAGGCATGGTTGCCGGACGGCGGGCCTGCCCGCTACCCGACGGCCCAGCCCGCCACCTATCCCACGAACGTTGCCCCACCCACGCCAGGTGGCCAGCCAGGCCCCTGAAGGCCTCTGGCCCCGGCCTATTGAACATCACACTTGGGGGTGAGCCCGCTCCTCGGCGCTGTAGAGCTTGTTGAGGGCATTCAGGTAGGACTTGACCGAAGCGATGACGATATCCGTGTCCGCTCCCTGGCCATTCACGATCCGGCCATTGCGTGACAGGCGCACGGTCACCTCCCCCTGGGCATCCGTACCCGTGGTGATGTTGTTGACTGAATACAGCAACAGGGTGGAACCACTCTCCACCATTTTCTCGATGGCCCGGAACGAAGCATCCACCGGCCCGCCGCCGGTATCCTCGGCGCGTATCTCGCGGCCACCGTCAGACAGCACCACATGGGCGTAAGGAACCTCGCCGGTTTCCGAGCAGACTTTCATCGAGACCAGTTTGAAGCGATCACAACTGTCGGAAATCCCTTCATCGGAGACCAGGGCCTGCAAATCCTCGTCGAAGATCTCACGCTTCTTGTCGGCGAGATCCTTGAACCGTGCGAAGGCGGCATTCAGGGCTTCCTCGCTCTCCAGGACAATGCCCAGTTCGTTCAAGCGCGTGCGGAAGGCATTGCGTCCTGAAAGCTTTCCCAAGGTCAGCTTGTTGGTGGTCCAGCCCACATCTTCGGCCCGCATGATCTCGTAGGTTTCCCGATGCTTGAGCACGCCGTCCTGGTGGATGCCGGATTCGTGGGCAAACGCATTGGCCCCGACGATGGCCTTGTTGGGCTGGACAGGATAACCGGTGATGCTGGACACCAGTTTCGAGGTGGGCACGATCTGGCTGGTGTCGATCCTGGAATCGCAACTGAAGACATCGCGCCGGGTCTTCACCGCCATGACGATCTCTTCCAGGGACGCGTTCCCTGCCCGCTCACCCAAGCCATTGATGGTGCATTCCACCTGGCGAGCCCCGTTCATCACCGCCGCCAGCGAGTTGGCCACGGCGAGACCCAGATCGTTGTGGCAGTGGGTGGACCAGACCACCTTGCCTGAATTTGGCACCCGTTCTATCAGTTGGCGTATCCGATCACCCCAGAGGCCGGGAATGGAATAGCCGACGGTGTCGGGCACGTTGATGGTTTTTGCGCCGGCATCAATGACTGCCTCGAAAACACGGCAGAGAAAATCCATCTCCGAACGTACCGCATCCTCGGCAGAAAACTCCACATCATCGGTGTATTCCAGGGCCATCTTGACGGCCTTGACTGCCGCGTCCACCACCTGGTCCGGCTGCATGCGCAACTTCTTTTCCATGTGGATGGGCGAGGTGGCTATGAAGGTGTGGATGCGACCGGAACGGGCGGGCTTGATGGCTTCGCCGGCCGCACGGACGTCGCGCTCGTTGGCCCGGGCCAGGGAGCAGACGGTGGACTGCTGAACCACCTGGGCAATCGACTTGATGGCATCGGCATCACCCGGGCTTGCGGCCGCAAAGCCCGCTTCGATGACATCCACCCCCAGCCGTTCCAGTTGACGCGCAATACGCATCTTCTCATCTTTGGTCATGGCCGCCCCGGGGCTTTGCTCGCCGTCCCGGAGCGTGGTGTCGAATATGATCAAGCGATCACTGATGTTCTTGTCGTTCATGGCTACTCCATTCGCGCTATTCATGGGCTGCCGCCGTGAAAACCCGGCGGGCATAAACTTGGATGAAGGGGAGTTTTATCGTGTGCCCGCGCAGGGCAGCAGCAGCCGGGTCGCCAAACGGACCAGGGAGAAAAAGAAAGAGGCTGCATGGATCGTGATCATGACCCGAATATAAACGGCTAGTCTGCCTTGGGCAAGTCCCCGGCTTTATGGTCACGATAGAAACCGACTATGGACAAGACATAGCCGGACAGGGCGTACGCCAGGAAGATCATGAACAGGACGACAGGCGGATCCACTGAAATCAGGGTAAAGAACAAGGCAATGAGGAACACGAACACGAAAGGCACGCTCTTGCGCAGATTAATATCCTTGCCACTGTAATAACGCAGGTTGGTCACCATGGTCACACCAGCAAAGATGGTCAGCCCCCAGGCCAGCCAGGAAACGTCCCCCCGTGGCACGCCATTGTCGACGGTAATCCAGACGAATCCCGCCACCAAGGCGGCAGCCGCAGGGCTGGGCAACCCCTGGAACCAGCGCTTGTCAACGATATCGATCTGAGTATTGAAGCGTGCCAGACGCAGGGCTGCGCCGACACAGAAAACAAATGCCGCCAGCCAGCCCAACTTGCCCATGCCCTTGAGGGTATAGCTGTACATGACCAAGGCAGGGGCGACCCCGAAAGAAACCATGTCCGAGAGGGAGTCGTATTCGGCACCGAAGGCACTTTGAGTCCGTGTCATGCGTGCCACCCGACCATCCAGTCCATCCAGCACCATGGCCACGAAAATGCCCACGGCGGCTGCCTCGAACCTGCCGTTCATGGCTTGCACGATGGCGAAGAAGCCCGCAAATAGGGCCCCGGTCGTGAACAGATTGGGAAGCAGATAGATACCGCGCCTGGGCGGTTTGGTGCCGTGACTCTCAGGCAGGCCCGGCATCAGGCGGGCAACTCGGCCAGAACATCCTGGGAGGCATGGACCCGATCACCCAGGGCTACGCGTGGCTTGGCATCCAGCGGCAGATACACATCCACCCGGGAGCCGAAGCGGATGAAACCGTAACGCTGGCCCCGTGTGAGACGGGCACCCGGTTCCACGTAGCAGAGGATGCGACGGGCAATCAGGCCGGCCACCTGCACACAGGTGATGTCCTGACCCGCATCGGTCCTGAGATGGACGGCGTTACGCTCGTTTTCAGTGGAGGCCTTGTCAAGGTCCGCATTAACGAACTTGCCCGGGTTGTACCAGCACCCCCGGACCTCGCCATCCACCGGACTCCGGTTGGAATGGACGTTGAACACGTTCATGAATACGCTGATCTTCAGGGCATCCCTGTCGAGCCAGGGGTCGCGGGTCTTTTCCACGGCCACGACTCGACCATCGGCAGGCACCAGCACGATGCCCGCCCCTTCCGGCACCGGGCGTGCCGGATCCCGGAAGAATTGGAGGACGAAAACAAAGACCAGCCAGGCCAGGCCCGCCAGGAGGAAACCGGCCCAGGCACTGGCCAGCACTGCCAGCAGGAAGGCGCCCGCAAGAAAAGGCCAGCCCTCCCTTGCGATGATGGGGTGGGGCCAGGGGCCTTTGGTCGGGGGAGCGACGCCGATGCACATAAGTTCAGTGACGGGTGACGGGTGACAAAGTGACAGGGAGGCAGGGTGACAAAAGGTGGGGCTGTGCCCCTACCACCTTGTCACTCGTCACTCTGTCACTGCTTCATTAGTTCTTCGACTTGTCGACCAGAGCGTTCGCTCTGATCCAGGGCATCATGCCGCGCAGGCGCTCACCCACCACCTCGATGGGATGCGCCGCGTTCAAGCGGCGACGCGCCGTCATGGAAGGATAATTGGTGCGGCCCTCCAAGATGAACTGCTTGGCGTAGTTGCCGTTCTGGATGTTCTTCAGAGCCTGGCGCATGGCGGCGCGTGACTGTTCGTTGATGACCTCGGGCCCGGTCACATACTCGCCATACTCCGCATTGTTGGAGATGGAGTAGTTCATGTTGGCGATGCCGCCCTCGTACATCAGGTCCACGATCAGTTTCAGTTCATGCAGGCACTCGAAGTAGGCCATCTCGGGGGCATAGCCGGCCTCGGTCAGGGTTTCGAAACCCATCTTGACCAGTTCCACGGCGCCACCGCACAACACGGCCTGTTCACCGAACAGGTCGGTCTCGGTCTCATCCTTGAAGGTGGTCTCGATGATGCCGGTGCGGCCACCGCCGATGGCCGATGCGTAGGACAGGGCGATGTTCTTGGCCTTGCCTGAGGCATCGCGGAAGATGGCGATCAGGTCGGGAATGCCGCCGCCCTTGACGAACTCGGAGCGCACGGTGTGGCCCGGGGCCTTGGGGGCGATCATGATCACGTCCAGGTCGGCCCGAGGCACGATCTGGTTGTAATGGATGGAGAAGCCGTGGGCGAAGGCCAGGGCGGCGCCCTTCTTGATGTTGGGCTCGATCTCGTTCTGGTAGACCTCGGGCTGGAGCTCGTCCGGCACCAGCATCATGACCACGTCGGCATCCTTCACGGCAGCGCCGACTTCCTTGACGGTCAGGCCGGCCTTCCTGGCCTTGTCCCAGGACGCACCGCCCTTGCGCAGGCCGACGGTGACCTTGACTCCGGAATCCTTCAGGTTGTTGGCGTGGGCATGGCCCTGGGAACCGTAACCGACGATGGTGACCTTCTTCTTCTTGATCAGGGAGAGGTCGCAATCCTTGTCGTAGTAAACCTGCATGATGATTCCTTTCGTGGGTTCAGATTTTCATGATGCGCTCGCCCCGGCCGATTCCCGAAGCACCGGTACGCACGGTTTCGAGAATAGCGGCAGAGTCCAGCGCTTCCAGGAAGGCATCCAGCTTGGAGCCCGTCCCGGTCAATTCGATGGTGTAGGTCTTTTCGGTCACGTCGATGATGCGGCCGCGGAAGATGTCGGCCATGCGCTTCATTTCTTCCCGGTATTCGCCGGAAGCACGCACCTTCACCAGCATCAGCTCACGCTCGATATGGCTGCCATCGGTCAGATCCTGGACCTTGACGATGTCCACCAGCTTGTTGAGTTGCTTGGTGATCTGCTCCACCACCTCGTTGGAGCCCCGAGTCACGATGGTCATGCGGGACAGGGTGGCATCTTCCGTGGGCGCCACGGTGAGCGACTCGATGTTGTAGCCGCGCGCAGAGAACAGGCCGGCGATCCGGGACAGGGCCCCGGCTTCGTTTTCCATCAGGAGGGACAGGATATGGCGCATGACTTATACCAGGATCATCTCGGAAAGGCCCTTGCCGGCCGGAATCATGGGATAGACGTTTTCCCTGGGATCGGTCAGGAAATCCAGGAAGACCAGGCGATCCTTCAGGGCAAAGGCTTCCTTGAGCGCCCCTTCCACATCCGCCGGCTTTTCAATCCGCATGCCTACATGACCGTAGGATTCGGCCAACTTGACGAAATCCGGCAGGGACGTCATGTAGGATTCGGCATAGCGTTCCTCATAGAAGAACTCCTGCCACTGTCGCACCATGCCCAGATAGCCATTATTTAGGAGAATGATCTTGATGGGCAGCTTGGACTGGGTGCAGGTGGCCAGTTCCTGGATGTTCATCTGGATGCTGCCCTCTCCGGTGACACAGGCCACCATGGCATCCGGGTGTGCCATTTGCACCCCCATGGCGGCCGGCAGGCCGAACCCCATGGTGCCCAGACCTCCGGAGTTGATCCAGCGCCGGGGCTTATCGAATTTGTAGTATTGTGCCGCCCACATCTGGTGTTGCCCCACGTCCGACGTCACAAAGGCATTGCCCCCTGTCACCTCATAGAGCTTCTCCACCACGTACTGGGGCTTGATCACGGCCGAGGCACGGTCATATTTCAGGCAATCCTGGGAGCGCCAGAGTTCGATCTGGGCCCACCAGGCCTTCAGTGCTGCCTGATCGGGTTTGTCGCCGCCTCCCTGGATGAGTCGGATGAACTCCTCCATGACCTTGGACACATCCCCGACGATCGGCACGTCCACCTTGACGCGCTTGGAGATGGAAGACGGATCCACGTCAATATGGATGATGCGGCGCGCTTCCGAGCCAAAATGCTTGGGGTTGCCGATCACGCGGTCATCGAAACGAGCCCCGACGGCCAAGAGCACATCGCAGTGCTGCATCGCCATGTTGGCCTCGATGGTGCCATGCATGCCCAGCATGCCCAGGAACAACGGATCCGGGGCGGGGTACCCCCCCAGGCCCATCAGGGTGCTGGTGACGGGGAAACCCAACAGGCGGCCCAGGGCCGTCACCTGCTCTGCCGCATCCCCGAGGACTACGCCCCCACCGGTGTAGATGACCGGGCGCTTCGCCTCCATGAGCATCTGGACGGCACGCTTGATCTGCCCCCCATGCCCTTTGGAGGTGGGATTATAGGAACGCATGCTGATCTGGTCGGGGTACTGGAACACGCAGGCGTGCTGGGTGACATCCTTGGGAATATCCACCACCACGGGTCCCGGGCGACCGGTTGCCGCAATATAGAAAGCTTTCTTGATGGTATCCGCCAGCTCGCGCACGTCCTTCACCAGGAAATTGTGCTTCACGCAGGGCCGGGTGATGCCAATGGTATCCACTTCCTGGAAGGCATCCATGCCGATGGCTGCGGTGGGCACCTGACCGGTGATCACCACCATGGGGATGGAGTCCATGTAGGCGGTCGCGATCCCTGTCACGGCATTGGTGGCGCCGGGCCCCGATGTCACCAGAGCGACGCCCACCTGCCCGGTCGAGCGGGCATAGGCATCCGCCGCATGCACGGCCGCCTGTTCATGGCGCACCAGGATATGCTCGAAGTGCTCCTGTTTATATATCTCGTCGTAGATATTGAGCACAGCGCCGCCAGGGTAGCCAAACACGTGTTTGACGCCCTCGGCCTGCAAGCAGCGCACCACGATTTCCGCGCCGGTCAGTTCCGTTTCAGCCATGGATCACAAGCATTTCTTGATATTCTTGAAGTCATGCACAGTAAAGCCTGCTCTGTCTTTGGTCAAGACAGCTTCCACAGGGCGAAACGTGCCCTGTCCGACAAAGAAAAGGGCCCGACACATCGGGCCCCGAATTTGGTGGGTCGTGTAGGATTCGAACCTACGACCAACGGATTAAAAGTCCGCTGCTCTACCGGCTGAGCTAACGACCCGGAAGGCGCGCATTTTCCATTCCCGACCGCTCCCCGTCAAGCCATTCAGGCATTCAGCCGGTTTGAGGGGCGAATCTATCGGGTCGAATTGCTCCTCCTGTCGGAGCCAGCGGCAGGTTTGGTGGCCGTCCTGGCGGCCGGCTTGCCGGTCTGGGATTTGCCGCCATCCCTGGCCGTACTGCCTGAGTTATCCGCAGAAGCCGTCTGACCGGAGTTCTGACGATTCCAATCGTCCATGAAGGAGATCACCTTGCTCATGCGTACCTGCCCGGGTATGAACATCACGATCTCCCCGTTGGGATCGTACACATACGAGGTTGGATAAAAATCCACCGGCCCAACTTGCCTGAAGGGACTATCCGGATTTCTGCGAGCCCCCCCCGCGACAATGGCGGTGAAATCCAGGTTGTGCCGGGTCGCGGAGTCCCGCACGACATTGATGTCGGGACCATAGTCGAGACCGACGCCGATCACGACGAAATCCTTACGCTTGTTCAGTTCGTTGAGTGTCGGCACTTCAACCCAGCACAAGGGGCACCAAGGGGCCCAGAAATTGACCAGGACCCACTTCCCTTTGTAATCCGACAGTCGAATTTCCTTGCCATCGATGTCCGTGAACTGGAAATTGATGGCCTTGACGCCCTGGGCGCTTGCCGCCATGGGCAAGGCCAAAGCCAGGCCCAACAACATCGCCACCAGCTTATTTCGCATTACGTTCCTTTCTCGATGGCTGCCACATGGCAACCATGATCACCCCTCTCGCATCATCAGATAATACTGGACTTTCATCGTCGCCGCCGCGCCAGCGACAATACCGAAGAAAACAATGAAAGACCCCACAGCCAGGGTAGAAATGCCGGTGACGCCCTGACCGATGGTACAACCCACCGCAGTAACCCCGCCAAACCCCATCAATACTGCCCCCACAATGTGGCGGAACATGTCTTGGGGGGAATTGAAATACTCCCAGCGGAAGGTGCGGTTGAACATGGAATAGACGAAGGAACCCACCACCACCCCAAACACGCAGGCCACGCCGAACGTGACCGTCTTGTCACGCCAATAGGCCCACAAATCCATGGTGTAGGCCAGGGGCCCGACGAAGGTCATGGACTCGGCCAATTTGGAATCGGTGCCTACAAACGTGATCTCCATGAATTCATTTTCGGTGTACCCGATCTTGCCCGTCACATACCAGCCAGCAGCCACCACCAGGCCAATGACGACCCCCGCCATGATATTGTCCGTGCTGGTCCTGAACTCCCGGTTCATGAACACGAAGACCAAGATCACGGCCGCCAGGAGACCACCCACGATCAACTGGGCATTTCCTCCACTCATGCCCAGCAGGGACGGGAGCGTCTGCAAGCCGTCGACATGGATGGTGAGGGCGTCCACGCGCAGAAAATCATCGACAAATATGCGGAAGATGCCGTTCATGGTGACCAGGGCGGAGTAACCGAGGAACAGGAACACGACGACCGATTTCAGGTTGCCGGCACCCAGCCGCACCAGGGTGCGTTGTCCACAGCCACCCGCCAGCGTCATGCCGATCCCGAACGTGACACCCCCCACCAGCAGAGCAAACCAGGGGATTGCGGATCGAGTGTAGTAGGTCTTGTCGATCTCAAGATAGCCGACCTGGACCAGCAGACTGGTTCCGAGTATCGCCACGGCCATGGCCAGGAGCCACGCCCGCATGCGCCCCCAATCATCCATGTTGACCACGTCGGAAACCGCACCCATGGTGCAGAAACTGGTTTTGTTGGCCACATAGCCGAAGACGAAGGCCAGGAAAAAGCCCAGCCACGCCACCAGTTGCATTGTGCTTTGGGCACCCTCTGTATCCATTGCCATCTCCTCATTCGGCTGAATTATTGTGACCCGATTATAGGGCCATATTTCGACGCCCCTGTCCGAAGCTTTATGGTTGATTCAAACCATAGTGGGTCGGGTCCGGGATTCCCGCTTCAACAAAACCGGCCGCCCTGAAGCGGCAGGCGTCGCAGAGGCCGCAGGCATGCCCCCTGTCGTCCGCCTGGTAACAGGATACGGTGAGGCCATAGTCCAGGCCCAGCCGGGTCCCCAGACGAATGATCTCCGCCTTGGATAGATGCATCAGGGGGGTCAGTATCCGGGTCGGCTGTCCCTCTATGGCGCGCCGCGTCGCAACATTGGCCAGGCGCTGGAAGGCATCAACGAAGTCCGGCCTGCAGTCCGGGTATCCGGAGTAGTCTACGGCATTGACTCCGATGAAT
Organism: Thiobacillus sp.; assembly: GCA_020724415.1. Lineage (GTDB taxonomy): Bacteria > Pseudomonadota > Gammaproteobacteria > Burkholderiales > Thiobacillaceae > JADJCP01. The sequence continues at coordinate 15,118 of DYHB01000021.1, read as the reverse complement.
ATGGCTTCGGCCTCCAACACTTCGGCCCAGCCAAGGGCCAGGGATAGCATCACGGTGTTGCGCGCAGGGACATAGGTCATGGGAATGCCGCTCTGGGGCTCTTCAGGGACGGCAATGGCGATATCTGTCAAGGCTGAGCCGCCGAACTGCCCCATATCCAGATGCACCACCCTGTGCATGCAGGCCCCCAACCCGGAAGCCACGCGCTGGGCCGCCGCCAGTTCAGCCCCATGGCGCTGCCCATAGTCCACACTCAGGGCGTACGTCTGATAGCCGTCATGCCGGGCGACGGCAAGACAGGTTGCCGAATCCAGCCCCCCGGACAAGAGCACGACCGCCTTCTTCATCGTCCTCTCGCCTCACCCCACAGAATTTTGTGCAATTGGAGCTGCAGGCGTGCCTGCAAGCCATCGCGTAGCATCCAATCGGCCAGATCCGAGGCCGACAGGGCGCCATGGGCCGGTGACAGCAACACTTCGCAGCGCTCTGGCAACCCATGCTGCTTCATGATCTGACCGGCCCAAAGGTAATCTTCCGGGCTCGTCAGGACGAACTTGATTTCATCCTTGGCTGAAAGATGGTCCAGATTGCTCCAGAGGTTGCGCGCTGACTCGCCTGAGCCTGGAGTCTTGATGTCCAGGATGATCTTCACCCGGCTGTCCACGCCGGAAACATCCAGGGCACCACTGGTTTCCAGGGACACGGCATAGCCCGCATCGCACAGTTGGGACAACAGTCTGTGGCAATCCCGCTGGGCCAATGGTTCACCGCCCGTCACGGTGATGTGCCGGGCCGGGTACTTGCCCACCTCGCGAAGTATCTCGGGCAATTCATGCCATTCGCCGCCCTGGAATGCATAGGTGGTATCACAGTAGCCACAACGCAGGGGACAGCCTGTCAGCCGGATGAACACCGTAGGCAAGCCTACCTTGGTAGTCTCGCCCTGCAAGGAAAAAAAGATTTCCGTAATGCGGAGACGCACGGCGCTCAACAACTTATTTCGCCAGGGACTGCATCGTCCGGGCGATCTCGGCGGCCTTGCTGAACGGAAATTCCCCGATGACCCGCTCCAGAAGTGCACTTGCAGCGTCCATATCGCCCATTTGAATCCGGGCACGGGCCATGTTGACCATGGCATCCGGCACCTTGGCGCTGGTGGGGAATTGCGCCAGCAACTGCTCGTGGGCGGCGATGGCCGCAGGATAGTCTTTCAGGGAAAAACGGGAGAGCCCGAGCCAGTAGACCGCATTGGCTGCCAAAGCCCCGCCGGGGAAGGACTCGGCATAACGCTGGAATGCCTGGGCCGCCGCTTGGAAGTTGGATTCCCTGAACAGGATCAATGCCTCTTCGTAGGCTTTTGCCTCCTGTTCCGAGGATGGAGCCTGGCCCTGGGAAAGCAGGCTGCCCCCCTGAGGGACCGGGGCCGACGGCTGGACCGGACTGACCACCGCGGGCGGGCTGGACACAGTCTTCGACAGTTCCTTGAGCCGGTCGTCCAGGTCGGAGAAGAGTTCCTTGGTGCGTTGCTCGGCCAACTGAAGCTGGTGTTGGAGCTCCTCTTGACGTCCCCGCAGCTTGGCGATTTCAGTCTTCAGCTCGGATATCTGGTTGTGCAGGGCAAGAACCCCTTGGTTCTGGGCCTGCCGTTCCAAGGCCGCCAAGCGATCCTCAAGGGGGGAGGGAACAGCGCTGCGGGGCTGGGCCTGGACGTCCACGGCGGCCCCATGAACCGGGGCAACCGGGATGGACTTGACCTGGGCCTGGACAGCGCCCACTCCGGCCATGAGGCCAAGACCCAAACTCCAGGCCAGGTAAGTGCGGGGCGTCTTCATTCGCCTTGATAATACAGTTCGACGCGCCGGTTCTGGGACCAGGCGGCTTCGTCATGCCCTTCCAGGGCCGGCTTTTCCTCCCCCAGGCTCACCGATTCGATGCGGGCGGGGTCCACGCCCAAAAGCACCAGGGCTTGTTGCACGCTCTCAGCCCGGCGCTGGCCCAAGGCCAGGTTGTAATCACGACTGCCCCGCTCATCGGTATGGCCTTGCAGGATCGACTTGGCATGTTTGCTGGACCTGAGGAACAGCGCATGGGCCTCGATCAAGCCGCGATACTCGTCCTTGATCACGGAACTATCAAAATCGAACAGTATGGTCCGTTCAGCCAGGGGGCCCTGCGCGTCCCTGGGCGGCACCCGGAGCTCTGCATATTTCTCGGCCAGGGCTGCTTCCGACATGGCGCCACCTTGTAAGCCACCCGTTCCAGCGCCAGCGGCACCGCCGGCACCCGACCCTTCACCATCTTGAGCGGGCAAGGGCGTGACCTGGACGCCGTCTGCCAGGGCGCCATGGGTTTGGACGCCGTCCTGGCCCGCACTGGCCCCGGCGCCCCCCGTGCCTTGCCCTTCCACCCCGGAACCAGACCCCGAGGACATGCCAGCCCCGGCAACACCGCCTGTTGCCGAGCCCGTGGCAATGCCTGCGGTGCGGTCTTCGATGGGCGCTTCCTTAGTCGTCAACTCAGAACACGCCGACAGCGCCAGACTGGCAGACAACAGGAGGAGTAGCTTGTTCTTCATGTCCATTCCTTTGTTTCAATTATGACTGCACAAACCCAATGCCCGGCATGACACGACCGTGCTTCACGGTGCCCAGGCAGGCTCCCTGAGGTCACCCGACTGGGATAGGCGCTGCTTGATCCGCCCGTCAGCGCTGACCGTGGCCAGCACCCCCTTGCCCCTGACCAGCGTGGCATACAGGATGGTTCGGTTATTGGGCGCAAAACTGGGCGATTCGTCCTGCTGGGTATCTGTCAACACCTGGGTTTGACTGGTTCCCAGATCCATCACGGCAATATGGTACGAGCTTCCCCTTCGGTGCACATAGGCCAAGAGTTTGCCATCTTTGGACAGTACCGGAGACGCGTTGTAATCACCCTCGAAGGTAACCCGCTTGGCCGCCCCGCCCTGGGCCGGGGCACGATAGATCTGGGGACTGCCCCCCCGGTCGGAAGTATAGTAGATCCAGCGGCCGTCCGGACTGAAGACCGGCTCGGTCTCCAACGCCCCACCCGCGCTGATGCGCTTCGGCTCACCGCCCTTGGCGTCGATGAGATAGATTTGGGATGTTTCATCCTTGGACAATACGATCGCCAGCTTTTCACCATCAGGAGACCAGGTCGGCGACGAATTGGAGCCCCTGAAATTGGCCAGGGCAAAGCGCTTGCCATCGGCAAGATTCTGAACGTAGATGACCGGCTTCTTGGCTTCGAAGGAAACGTAGGCCAGGCGACGGCCATCCGGAGACCAGGCCGGGGACATCAGGGGCTCGGGCGAACTGGTCACGGTGAAGGCATTGTGGCCATCCACATCGGATACCTGGAGTTCGAATCGGCTGCCCCTTTTGAGGATATAGGCCAGGCGCCCGCTGAAGGCACCGGGCTCCCCCGTCAGCTTTTCGTAGACTTCATCGGCGATCTTGTGGGCCGTGACCCGAACCAGTTGGGGCGGCACCACATAGCTGAAAGCCGCCAGTTCCTGCTGGCGGACGGCGTCATGCAACCTGAAGCGCACGTCCACCCGACCATCCTTCAGGGGCACGACCTGACCCACCACCACGGCATCCGCACCCCGGCCGCGCCAGGTCGCATGGGCGGCGGACTGGTTCTCGCCCACGGCGACTGTAGAGCCATCCAGAATCTTGAAAAACCCACTCCGCCCCAGGTCGGCACGGATCACATCGGCAGGATCTTCTCCCGAAAAATCCTTGCCTTTGAAGCTGCCCACCATGACCGGGATTCGACTGGCCGCCGCACCCACGATTTCGATGGTCATGGCGGCCGATGCCAGGCCCGTGGTGCACGCGAGGAGGGCAAGAAGCACCAGAATACGCTGAATAATCATTGAATTTGAAGGTTTTTTTATCAAGTTGAAGGTCATTCTAACACCCAATCCAAGTCAGTCCCGATACCCGCCCCATACATCAGTCTTCCGGGCGGAACTTAAGTTCCAACCCTTCCCTGAACTTGGCCGCCGCCTCCTTGTCGGGGGGCAGAGGAAGTGGCGAGGCACTCATGATGGCACGTTCCACCGCGTAGTCATACGCGACCACGCCACTTGACTTGATCAGGATTGGCCGGCCATCCACCTCACCGTTAGGTAGCAGATTGACCCTATAGACCACTTCCGGGTTGCCTTTCATGGAAGGTGGCAAGCGCAGCAATCCACGAATCTTCAGCCGAATCTTGTCCTGGTAGTCCAGCACCATCTTGCCGCGGGCCAGGGCCGCAGCAGTGAACTCAAGATGGGCCCGCTCCTGGTTCAATTCTTCCGCCATCTGACGGGCCAGTTCCTGCTCCATGCGCTGGCGGATCATCTCCCGCTCCTTGACGCGCTGCTGCTCCAGGACTTTCTGTTCTTCCTCCAGTTGGCGCTGGGTCTCCTGGCGGCGAAGCTCATCCTGGCGCTGCTTTTCCTCGGCCCGGCGCTGCTCCAGCTTGCGCTGCTCTTCCTTTCGCTGTTCCTCCTTGCGCCGTTCATCTTCCTTGCGTTGATCCTCCTTGCGCTGTTCCTCCTTGCGCAACCTTTCCTCTTCCAGGCGGCGTTTTTCCTCTTCCAGACGGCGGCGCTCCTCTTCCTGTCTCAAGGCCTCCTGGCGCTCCGCCTCCTTGCGTTTCTTTTCCTCGGCCTTTTCCAGGGAAATGTCAGGCTTGGGCACTTCCTTGACCACGGGCGGCGGCTTGGGGGTCGGGGGGGCCACGGGGGCTGGCTCGGGCGGGGATGCCGGTTGGGGTGCCGGCTCGGGTTTCGACGCCGGGGCGGGAGGAGGCGTTTCGATCTTGGGCAACGGGGGCAAAGCGTCCCACAGGTAAGCCACGGTGGGGCCCACAGGCTGGGTGCGCCACGTCACCCCGAACACCAGGGCCAGGGCGAAGAGGCCATGGATCAGGAGTGAAAACACCCCTGCGTAATAATTCAGGTTGTGATGCCCGGGCGTCACGGCTGGGCGGGTTTCACCATCAAACCCACCCGGGCCACCCCCAGGCGCTGCATGGTGTCCATGACTTTCATGACAGCTTCGTAGCGGACAGACTTGTCTGCGGAGATCACCACGGGCTGATTCGGCATCAATTTCTGGCGGGCCTCAATGGTCTTCTTCAACTCCAGTTCACCCACGGCAATCCCCTCCTCCGCCAGCTCCCGGTCCCGCAGCATGAGGGAACCATCGGCACGGATCATGATTTCCAAAGGGCCCACCGGCGCAAGGCTGCTCTTGCCGACGCTGGGCAACTCGATCTGGGACGGGTTGATGAACGGGGCCGTGACCATGAAGATCACCAACAGCACCAGCATGACGTCGATGTAGGGCACCACGTTGATCTGGTTCATGGCACGGCGTTGGCGACGGGGAATCATGCCCGATGGATCTCCCGCTGCAATAGATTGGAGAACTCTTCCATGAACACATCGAAGCGGCTGGCCAGCCGGTCCAGGTCATAGGTGAAGCGGTTGTAGGCAATCACGGCCGGAATGGCGGCAAACAGGCCGATGGCGGTGGCGATCAGGGCCTCGGCGATGCCCGGGGCCACATGGGCCAGGGTGGTCTGGGCCACGTTGGAGAGGCCCCGGAAGGAGTTCATGATGCCCCATACGGTACCGAAGAGACCCACATAGGGCGACACGGAACCCACGGTGGCCAAGAATGGCAGATTCGCTTCCAGACTGTCCATCTCGGTCTGGTAAGCCGCCCGCATGGCACGTCGCACACTCTCGATGGTGCTGGCGGCAGACACTCCGGACTGGCGATGGAGCTTGGACCATTCCTTGTAGCCGGCCCGAAAGACAGTCTCCATGCTGCCTGCCGGGACGCCATCACGCATGCGCTTGACCAGATCGTCATAGCTGCCGACCCGGAACTCCCGCTCGAACTTCCGGGTAAGCTGGATCTCCCGGCGGATGACCTGGAATTTCACGAAGATGATCCACCAGGAGGCCACCGAAGCAGCCAGCAGGATCAGCATGACCAGCTTGACCACCCAGCTAGCCTGGGCCACCAGCTCGATCATGGACACGTCTTGGGTGAGTGACAACTCCATCAAAACCTCGCTAAAACATGGTCCGGGATGCGCTCGGGGCGAAAGTCCTTGTGACCGACACAGGCTATCCTGACCCGTGCCGACATCAAACGTTCATCCCCGCGCAAGATCGCCTGATCCATCTCCAGGCTGGCCCGCCCCAGCACTGCCAGGTGGCTGACCACCCGCAATTCATCATTGAAACGCGCCGGACGATGATAATCCGCCTCCACCCGGCGCACCACGAACACCACCCCGTCCCGGTGGGCCAACTCGGTCTGTTCCACGCCCAGGGAGCGTAGCCACTCGGAACGGGCCCGCTCCAGGAACTTCAGATAATTGGCGTAATAGACCACACCACCGGCATCGGTGTCCTCCCAGTACACGCGCACCGGCCAGATAAACCCTGCATCAACCATTGCCGAACAACTCCTGGTTCTGCATCCTGGCAGGCATGACCAGGCCGAAATGCCGGTAGGCCAGGGGTGCCGCCACCCGACCCCGGGGGGTACGGGCCAGGAAGCCCTGCTGAATCAGGTAGGGCTCCAGCACATCCTCGATGGTGTCTGCGGCCTCGCCAATGGCGGCGGCCAGGTTTTCCAGACCCACCGGACCTCCGGCGAACTTTTCCAGCAAGGCCTGGAGCAGCTTGCGGTCCATCACATCCAGACCTGCGGAATCCACCTCGAGCATCTTGAGGGCCAGATCGGCCACCTTGGCGTCCACCCGACCGTCGGCCTTTACTTCAGCGTAATCGCGCACCCGTCGCAGCAAACGGTTGGCGATCCGGGGTGTGCCCCGGGAACGGCGCGCCACCTCCAGGGCCCCTTCCTGGGAGATGCCGATGTTCAACAAATGGGCGGAACGCTTGACGATGTGGGTCAGCTCGTCGGCATTGTAAAACTCCAGCCGGGCCACGATGCCGAAGCGGTCGCGCAGGGGATTGGTCAGCATGCCCGCCCGGGTGGTGGCGCCCACCAGGGTGAACGGCGGCAGGTCCAGCTTCACCGAGCGGGCGGCGGGCCCCTCGCCGATCATGATGTCGAGCTGGAAATCCTCCAGGGCCGGATAGAGGATTTCCTCCACCACCGGGGAAAGCCGGTGGATCTCGTCGATGAAGAGGACATCCCGGGGCTCCAGGTTGGTGAGCAGGGCCGCCAGATCGCCGGCCCGCTCCAAGACCGGGCCCGAGGTGACGCGCAGGCTGACCCCCATTTCCTTGGCCACGATATGGGCCAGGGTGGTTTTGCCCAGGCCCGGGGGGCCGAACAGCAGGACATGGTCCAGGGCCTCGCCCCGGTTGCGGGCGGCGGCAATGAAGATGTCCAGTTGCTCCCGGGCCCGGGCCTGGCCCACATAATCCTTGAGGGTCTGGGGCCGCAGGGCGCGCTCGAAGGCCTCCTCTTCCCGGGAGGCCGGGGTGGCGGTGATGAGGCGGTCGGGTTCCAGCATGGCCTATTTCCGGGCCAGGAGCTTGAGGGCCTGGCGGATGCGCTCCTCCAGACTGAGATCCTCGGGCAACTGCTTGAGGGCGGGCAGGGCTTCCTTGTCGCTATAGCCCAGGGCCATGAGGGCGTTCAGGGCATCCTGGGCCACATGGGCCGGGGAACCCGCCTGGGCCATGGGCAAGGCATCGGCCAGCTTGCCCTTGAGTTCCAGCAGCAATCGCTCCGCCGTCTTCTTGCCCACCCCGGGCACCTTGACCAGGCGCCCGACCTCCTGCAAGGCCACGGCCTGGGCCAGTTCGTCCACACTCATGCCTGACAGCAGGGAAAGCGCCAGCTTCGGGCCCACCCCGGTAATCCGGATCAGGGTGCGGAAGACCTCCCGCTCCTTGAGGGTAAGAAAGCCGTATAGCTGATGGGCGTCCTCCCGCACGCTGAAATGGGTGTGCAGGACCACCTTTTCGCCCGTGCCGGGCAGGTTGTAGAAGGTGCTCATGGGCACGTCCAGTTCATAGCCCACGCCCTGCACGTCCACCAGGATCTGGGGGGGATGCTTTTCCAGCAACCGTCCTTCCAGGCGAGCAATCATGACCATCGATCCAGCAACAACCCAACCACCAGCAGCACTGCCAGCAGGTGAGCCGCACCAATGGTGCCCCGGATGGCCGGCGCCAGGCGCGCTGGCTGGCTGGCGTGCTGACGCAGGTGGACAAACGCCTTCAGGGCAGGCAGACCCGCCAGCAGCGCAAGCAATGGCCAGGCGGGCACTGTCTCCAGCAGGAACAGCGCCACCATCCCGAGCAGGGCCAGGACCAGGATGAGTCCATAACCCCAGGCCGCCCTGGCCGGGTCCAGCCGGGTCACCCAATGGCGCTTGCCTGCCGCCAGATCAGCCGCCCGGTCGGGAAACTGGTTGATGTACAGGATGTTGGTGACCAGAAGGGCGTAGGGCAGCCCCATCAGCCAGGGCGCCGCGTCCCATTGACCTCGTTGAACGAAATCCGCACCCACGACGATGAGCAGAAAACCCAAGGTCACGCACAGTTCACCCAGACCACGGCTATTCAGCTTGAGGGGAGGCGCGGAATAGGCCCAGCCGATGAACAGGCCAGCCAGTCCAATCCAGAACAGATCGCGTCCGGAATGCTGCATCAGCCATAGCCCGCCCAGAATCACGGCCATGAACAGGAGCAGGCCGAAGGCCAGGGTCCTGGCCGGGCTCAACACGCCGTTCTGTATGAAGCGGGACCCCCCGGTAAAGGGGAAGAGGCGGTCTATATTGAGGGCGTCGGTACCATTCAGATGATCGTAATAGTCGTTCAGCACGTTCACCCCGGCGTGGGCCAGGAGGGCCAGCAACAGGGTGACCAAGGCCGCGGGCACATCCGGGTCCAGGCCACCATGCCAAGCGGTGGCAAATCCCAGCAGCACGCCCATCAGGGTAATGGTCAAAAAAGCCGGCCGGGTTGCCAGGAGGTAACGCAGGAAGGGGTTTTCCAGCCGATCCAGGCTGGGCTCCAGGGGCAGGGAGACGGGTTTGTTCACAGCAGCCGACCTGCCCGGACCCGGCGGCCCGCCGTCATCAGTTGGCCCAATCCCATGCCGCCGTGGGCATGGCAAATGGCACAGGCCAGGGCATCGGCGGCATCAGCGGTGGGCTCACCGGGCAGATTGAGCAGCCGCTTCACCATGTGACCAACCTGTTGCTTGTCCGCATGGCCGTTGCCCACCACGGCCTGTTTCACCTGCAAGGCGGTGTACTCGTATACCGCCTGGCCCGCATGGGTCAATGCCGCGATGGCGGCACCCCGGGCCTGGCCCAGCAGCAGCGTGGATTGGGGATTCACATTGACGAACACTTTTTCCACGGCCGAGGCCTCGGGCTTGAAGCTGTCCAGGATTTCGCCGATGCCGGCAAATATGGTGCGGATGCGGTCGGGCAAGTCACCGTCCTTGGTGCGCACCACGCCGCTCGCCACGTAGGTGAGGCGGCTGCCGTCCTTGTCGATGACGCCATAACCGGTCACGCGCAAGCCCGGGTCGATGCCCAAGATTCTCACTCGGGCAGGACCGCAGACGTGAAGACATCCTGAACGTCGTCCAGGTCATCCAGCATGTCCAGCATCTTCTGGAACTTCACTGCGTCATCCCCCAGCACCTCGGTTTCGTTCAGCGGCTTCATGGTGATCTCGGCCATGACCGGCTTGAGCCCGGCGGCTTCCAGCGCCTCCTTGACCGTGGCCAGGTCATTGTTGGGAGCCGTCAGCACTTCGATGGACCCGTCGTCGTTGGCCAGCACGTCCTCGGCGCCCGCCTCCAGCGCCACTTCCATGACCCGGTCCTCGTCAGCGCCCGGTTCCAGGATGATCTGGCCGCAATGCTTGAACAGGAAGGCCACGCAACCGTCGGTACCCATGTTGCCACCATGCTTGGACAGGGCGTGACGGACATCCGCCACCGTGCGGGTCTTGTTGTCGGTCAGACAATCCACGATGACCGGCATGCCGCCCGGTCCATAACCCTCGTAGCGCACCTCTTCGTAGCTCACGCCCTCCAGTTCGCCGGTACCTTTCTTGATGGCCCGGTCGATGTTGTCGTTGGGCATGTTTTCGGCCTTGGCCTTGTCCACGGCCATGCGCAGCCGGGGGTTGAAGTTCGCGTCACCCCCGCCCAGCTTGGCCGCCACGGTGATTTCCTTGGCCAGGCGGGAGAAGATCTTGCCCCGCTTGGCATCCTGGCGCCCCTTGCGGTGCTGGATATTGGCCCATTTGCTGTGTCCTGCCATGCCGTCCTCACATGCTGATTTCAATGATCGCGGGATTTTAGCATCCCCTCCGCCCTTGCCCGTGGGGCATTTGTGGTACCGTTTTCGGCTCTCAGCCAAGTAGAATACCTGCCCCATGGCCCTCGACCGGCGTCGTTCCGACTCCATGGCTCCCCGCATCACCTTGAACCAGTGGCGGGCGGCCCTGTCCCTGTTCCCCTATGTATGGCAGTACAAGCAACGGGTCCTGGCCGCCATGGGCCTGCTGGTCTGCGCCAAGTTGGCCAATGTGTCGGTGCCCCTGGTGCTCAAGGAAATCGTCGACCACTTCCAGGATCCGGCCGTATCCCTGACCCTGCCCATCCTGTTCGTGGTGCTCTATGGCGCACTCCGGTTCGGCAACACCGCCTTGACGGAATTGCGCGACGGCCTCTTTGCCCGGGTATTGCAGCGGGCCATGCGGGGGGTCATCCACGATGTCTTCAAGCATCTCCATGCCCAATCCCTGCGCTATCACCTGGAGCGCCGGACCGGGGGCCTGGCGGCGGATATCGAACGCGGCGCCCGCTCCATCCGCTTCCTGATCAATTTCAGCCTGTTCAACATCGCCCCCACCCTGCTGGAAATCCTCATGGTGGCGGGCATCCTGTTCGCGAAGTATGACGCCTGGTTTGGCGGCATCACCCTGGGCACCTTGTTCGTCTACATCTTCTTCACCGTGGTGGTGACCAACTGGCGCCTCAAATTCCGGCGCAACATGAACGAAACTGACGCCGCCGCCAATGCCCGGGCAGTGGACAGCCTGCTCAACTATGAGACGGTGAAATACTTCAACAACGAAGAGTATGAGGTCAGGCGCCTGAACCAGGACCTGAAGCAGGCCGAGGAGGCGGCGGTACGCAGCGAGATTTCCCTGGCCTGGCTCAATGCCGGACAAGCGGCCATCATCGCCCTGGGCGTCAGCGCCATGATGGCGCTGGCCACCCAGGGTGTGGCCAAAGGGGAGATGACCATTGGCGACCTGGTGCTGGTGAACGCCTTCCTGATCCAGTTGTTCATTCCCCTGAATTTCCTCGGCACCGTCTACAGGGAAATACGCAACGCGCTGACCGACATGGAGAAACTGTTCGGAATCCTCCACCGGCCGCCCGAGATACAGGATGGGGAACAGGCCCGCCCGCTGGCCATCCGGCAGGGAGAAGTCCGCTTCGACGCCGTTTCCTTTGCCTATGACCCGCGTCGCCCCATCCTGGACCAGGTCAGCTTCACCATCCCGGCCGGGCGCAAACTGGCCGTGGTGGGGGCGAGCGGCGCCGGGAAATCCACCCTGTCCCGCCTCTTGTTCCGGTTCTATGACGTCACCGGGGGCGCCATCACCATCGATGGCCAGGACCTGCGTGATGTGACCCAGCACAGCCTGCGCGCCGCCGTGGGCATGGTGCCCCAGGACACGGTATTGTTCAACGATACCCTGTTCCACAACATTGCCTATGGCAACCCCGAGGCCAGCCGGGACGAGGTACTGGAAGCAGCCCGGGCCGCCCACCTGGACCGTTTCATCGAGAGCCTGCCGGACGGTTATGAAACCGTGGTGGGCGAACGGGGACTGAAACTCTCCGGCGGCGAAAAGCAGCGGGTGGCCATCGCCCGGGCCATCCTGAAGAATCCGCCCATCCTGGTCTTCGACGAGGCCACTTCGTCCCTGGACAGCGGCACCGAACAGGCCATCCAGGAAGAGCTGACACGCATTTCCCGAAACCGGACCACGCTGGTCATTGCCCATCGCCTGTCCACCGTGGTGGATGCCGACGAAATCCTGGTCCTGGACCAGGGCCGGGTGGTGGAACGCGGCCGGCACGAGGAACTCATGATGGCAGACGGCCGCTATGCCGCCATGTGGCGCCTCCAGCTCAGGGAACGCTCGGATCAGACCCGGTAGTCATACACCGTATCCAGCCATTCGGAGTCCATGACCACCCGGTTCCGCCCGGATTGCTTGGCCTCGTAAAGAGCCTTGTCAGCCCGATTGAGCATCTCATCCAGGCTGTTGTTGAGGTCGCCTGACGCGCCGATGCTGACGGTGAATGTCACCACCCCATCCCGCACCGGTACCTCCAGCCGCGCCAGCGCCTCCCGAAGACGGTTCAGCATGGCCTCCGGATCGGTGACCCCGGCGGCCAGCAGGCAAAATTCCTCCCCACCCAGCCGGGCCACCACGTCCTGCTCCCGGGCACCCGACTGCAAAAGCCTGGCCAGGGCTACCAGGGCCCGGTCACCGACCTCATGGCCGTGCTCATCATTGATGCGCTTGAAATGGTCGATATCCAGGATGGCCACCAACAAGGATTTTCTGGCCCGGCGGGCCGCACGCACCAAGGCCTGGCCCCGGTCGAACAGGTAGCGGCGGTTATACAGGCGGGTCAGGTAGTCCCGGTGGGCCTGGTCCTGGATGGTCTGGATGTCGTCCAGGTGATCCAGGCAGGTGTTGATGCGACCGACGAACTCCTCCAGGAGGAAGGGCTTGCGCACCAGATCGTTGGCACCGGCCTTGAGGAAGCGCACTCCCAGGAAGCTCTCGTCCGATCCGGACAGGCCGATGACCGCCAGTTCGGAAGATGCATAGCGATGCCGAAGGGTAGCCGTGAACTGGACGCCGTCCATCTCCGGCATCAAATAATCGGTCACCACCAGGCTGACATCTCCATGGGCCTTGAGCATATCCAGGGCCTCCTTGCCATGACCGGCTTCGATGACCCGGAGACGCTGGGTTTCCAGAATGCCCCGGAGGTAGGCGCGATAGCTTGGACTGTCATCCACCACCAGGGCCTTGCGTCGGCTGTTGCGCAGTACCCGTCGCACATCCCGATACACCGCCTCGATGGCACCCGGATTCTGCTTGACCACATAGTCCACGATGGACTTCTGGCTGATCCGGTCATGCAGTGCCAGGTCCGGCATGCCAGTGAGGACGATGGTGGGGATACCCCGGGCCAGGACAATATCCACGGCCTGGCCATCCGGCGCATCGGGCAGGTTCAAATCCACCACGGCAGCATCATAGTCACTGCCCTGGCGTTCCAGGAACCGCTGGCAGGCCGCCAGGGAGTCTGCATAGTCCACCCGGGCACCGGGCAGCTCTTCCAGGGAATGGGTTACCGCCAGCCCGATGGCACGGCTGTCGTCCACCACCAGGACGCGGAAGGTCGGATCAATGTCGGATTGGGTCAAGGGATAGTCACGGCTGGGATAATTTTTCCATTCTAGACATGGAAAACTCCTGCCGTACTATCAGCTATCCCACAGGTCACCCCACCACTTGGTAATACAGGTTCTGGGGGTGGTTGGCCTGGGCGAAGAAGAACCAGCGCTCGAACAGCAGGCCCAGATACTGTATGAGGAAGGCCGCCAGCAGCAGCCCCGGAGAACTGGCGGCCAGCCCAGCCCAGAGCAGTGCCAGAGGCACCGGGAACACCAGGACCAGAAACACCCATTTCACGGATTTCAGGAATGCCACCGTGCGGCCATGGAAGTACTCCCGGGTGTTGTAGGAGCCCCCCATGAAGCCCATGGAGCGCTGCTGGATCTGGTTGTGACGCACGCCGATGGCCGATTGCAGACTGGAGATGCGCTTGATCCGGGCGTTGCGCACCAGAGAGGCCGCCCGGGTCACGAAGGCCGCCAGGGTCAGGGCGATGGCCCAGCCGGCGAAGAAGTCCGTCAGGTCCGGAGCCCGGAAGGCCGCATAGGCAGCGGCGAAGGTAAACCCGGACGCGGACCCCAGCAGGAAGTAATTCACCACGGTGAGGGGACTGGCCCATTCCTGGAGGAATTTGATGGCGGCGTAGACCATGCCGGTACACAGGAACAGAGCCAGGTTGGCGGCCGCGCCCACGACGCCGACGGTGAGGGCCACCTGGCCGGGCATGCCCCAGCCATAGAGATCGGCATCCAGCTCCAGGGCGTTGACGGCGACAAAGAGCAGGATCAAGCCCATGGTCACCGGCAGGGCGATAACTTCCCGGGACAGCCAGGAAGTGCGCCACTGGCTGGCAGCCCGCCAGGCCCGCTCGGGATGGCCAAGATGGAAAAAGGACAGGATCAGACCCACCACCAGAAAGGCCAGGGCGATGAGCCCCCCCAGGGCATAGAAACTGCCCGGCTGGGCCGGAAGCACATTGACGATGCCATAGGTCTGGCTGGAGAACAGGGCCAGGAACAGGCCCTGGCCGACGCCGATCAGGGTGGTGAGGAAGATGACGGAAAACGCGGGATTCATAACAACTCCAGATACAGGTTTCTAGGTGCCGGCGGCCGGGGAAATTGGGCAACTGAGTGGGCAACTGAAGTGGCAGCTGCACGGCCAACTGAGCCCATCCCCGATCTGGCGCCCATTACATGAGCCAATCATCCAGGGTCACGTCCTGGCTGACCTCGTGACGAATATCTTCCTTCTTGAGGGGATTGTCGGCCCGGGTCAGTTCGTCCTCGTGGATGCGCATCTTGGTCTTGCGCCGGGGCAGGTAATGGTTGGCCGGCTTGGTGCCCCACTCGGGCATGAGCTGGTAGCCCCCGTTTTCCCGAATCGCCAGGGACACTTCCGATTCCGGATCGTGTACATCGCCAAACAGTCGCGCATTGGTGGGACACGAAATCACGCAGGCCGGCTTGCGCCGATCTTCCGGGATGGACGTGTCATAAATACGATCCACGCACAGGGTGCACTTCTTCATCACCTTCTGGTCCTCGTCGAACTCCCGCGCACCGTAGGGGCAAGCCCAGGAACAATACTTGCAGCCGATGCACTTGTCGTAGTCCACCAGGACGATGCCGTCCTCCTTGC
>DYHB01000152.1 GCA_020724415.1 Thiobacillus sp. | reverse complement strand
ACGCTGGTTGGCATCCCCTTCGGACAGGATTTCCTGGAGGATTTCCCTGGCCCCCTCCTTGTCGCCCATCTCCAGATAGGCCTGGGACAAGTCCAGCTTGGTGTTCACCTCTTCCCAAAGCTCGGGATCGATCTCTGCCTCATCGGCTGCCTCGGGCACGGTGGCCTCGATCTCCTCTTCAGGATTTGCCTCCTGAGGCACCGCTTCAACAGCATCGGGGTGTGCCGGTGATGCATCGTCTTGCGGCAGGACAGGTTCGGCAGGCTCGCCAACACCTCCCGTCTCATCAGGAGAGGCTGTCTTGTCCTGGGTCGGGACATCCAGCAGGGCATCCAGGTCGGGAACAGCCTCCATCTCCGGCATGGAGGCCTCGTCTTCCTTCAACTCCAGGTCGATGTTGGAGAAATCCAGGTCAGGAATGTCATCCTGGATTTCGTTGGTGGCTTCGGCCATGCCATCCGCCATCTGGCCAAGGTCCCGTTCGAGGGCATCAGCAAAGGGCGACTTGCCGTCCTGGGGCTGGGCGCCCATGTCAAAGTCCAGATCGGCGATGTCCAGAGAGGGCTCGGACGACGAGGCTTTTTGTTCGGCTTCGGCAAAGGGGTGCAAAGGAAGATCGAAATCCAGCGCGCCATCATCATCCTTGGCCGGACTGGCGGGGGCAAGGGAGGCTTTCTCCTCAACACGCTCTGCGGGCTCATCCTCCTGGAACAGGTTGTCCAGAGTGGTGAATTGCGGCAGATCGTCTTTGTCGCCAACCGCCACATCGTCATCCGTCGACTTGGCGGTATCCAGGCTCGATGCTTCCAGGTCCTGGGCCGCCGAGTTGAAGGCCATGGGCTCCGGGGCCTCGGGATAGCCGCCCTCCCGGGGCTGGTACAGGGGGTTGTCCGGGTCGATGGTACGGCCCAGTTCCGCCGCCTTGTTCCAGATGGCCGAATCCTGGCCGCCCAAGGCTGCGTACAGCTCGCTGGCCTGGGTTTCAAAACTCTGACGATCCATGCGGGTGGCATAGATTTCCAGCAGCTTGAGGGTGATCTCGTGCCGCCCCGGGTCCTTGGACAAAGCTTCCTTGAGAATTTCTTCCGCCTGGGCATCGCGGCCATAGGCCATGTAGACCTCGGCTTCGGCAATGGGATCGACCTCATGGGTATCGATGGCCCCCAGACCGAGTCGACTGAAGTCGGTCATGACGCTGGTCGGCGCCTGGGATTGGGTAGTGCCGCCGGCCGTGGTCCTGAAAATGGCGGTCTTGAAATCATCCCCGCTGTTGAGGATCTGCTGATCGAAATCAGCCATGGTCTTGCGCCGCCGCTTGTTGCGCATGAACAACAATCCGCCGCCCAGCAGGACAACGCCCAAACCTCCGGCGATATACAGGGGATTTGCCACGAGCTGGCTCAGGAACCCGGGCTGGGCCTCGGTCTCGGGGGGCGGAGGCACGGGCGCCTCCACCACGGGCGTCTCGGGTTTGGCTGCGGCCTCGTCCGGCGCGGGCTGGGGCGCGGCCTTGGCGGCGGCATCCTGGGCCGCCTGCTCTCCCTGCATCTGGGCCAGCTTCTGGAGATCCTCGATGGTCTTCTCCAGTTGGGCGACCCGCTCGTTGGATTCCTTTAGGGCACGATTCTTGGCGGCCATCTCCTCTTCCAGGGCCTGGGTCCTGGCCTTGTCCTCGGCTGCCGGCTGGCCCTTGGACAATTTGAGCACATCCTGCTTGGGTGCCGGCGCAGGCACGGCGGACGCCTCGGGAGCCTGCACGATCTTGCCCTTGCTGGACTCGCCCTGAGGCGTTTCGGTCGCGGCCTTGGGCAAGGTCTGGCTGATCGCCGCCACTTGACTGCGATATTCGTTCCAGGCGCGGCCGTGATCACGGACCAGAGCCTTGGCCTGACCTGGGTTGAACATGCGCATCACGCTATCCCGGTCCGGGACGGTCAGGGTCCGGCCCTTGCGCAGCAAGTTCATGTTGCCTTTGGAAAACGCCTTCTGGTTCGCCTGATAGAGGCTGGCCAGCATCATTTCCACGGTCACATCGTCGTGACGCACTTTTGCGGCGATGGCGCTCAGAGTTTCACCGGACTTGACGGGCCCGTAGGTAGTCTTGTCCGCCTTGGGCGAACCATCGGGCTTGGGTTTGCTGCCCGCAGGCTTGGCGCTGTCCAATGGCGCCAGCGTCGCCCCTTCAGGGGGAGCCGCCACGGCCACCGGAGCGGTGACAGTCATGGGCGTGCGGCCACTTTCCCTGGGCACATCGGGCGTGGTGGGCGGGTCCAGCAGCACGGTGTATTCGCGCAGGATACGGCCGGTATTCCAATTCAGCTCGATGAGCAAGTCCATGAATGGATCGCTCACCGGAACGGTGGAACTGATCTTGAGCACAGGCGCGCCACTGGCTTTCTGGCCGATGGCGAACTGGAGATTGTCGAGATTGCCGGCCCGTTCCATGCGGGCCTGCTTGAAGGCATCCGAAGACGCCAGTCGGGCTTCCAATGTGCTCAACTCGTCCGCCTGGACGGCAAGCAACTCGATTTCAGCCCGCAAGGGCTGCCCCAAAGCAGACATTACGGACAGCCTGCCCAGGCCCGCCCCTTGTACGGAACCCGCCGCAGCCAGCAATACAGCCGATAAGATACTGATCCGTAACGATTTTTGCATCGTCATGCCCTCATCCTTAGGTCATGGTCAGTACTGCCTTGAAGCTATTTTTTCAATTCAACTCATGGAGTTAGGCAGTTTTCCTGACAGGAATTCTTACGTTATCACCTAATTTGAAAATTTTTCAATCAAATTTTCGGTCAGGTCCATGATTTTAGCGGCTTCCAGCCGTAAAACGTCACAAACGGCCCACATTGCAAAGCTCCCATTGGGGTCGTTCCAGCACCGAAGGCGTCCCACGAACACATCCTCGCTGTCCTGAGCATCCGTGGATGGCGTGGGCACTCCCCCGGGTACGGCCTCGTCCATCACCGTAACACCGTCCCGCTTCGTCAACAGCCCGATCAATTCGTCCCGCTGCAATGGGTGGTGCGTTCTGCCATGGATGGCCAGGGATACGCCATAGAGCGTGGGCACCCAGGCGGCGGTGATGTGAACAGGCAGGTCCGGATTGTCCAACAGGCGTTGCACCCCGTCCTGCCACGCCGTTTCCAGGCTGGTGCCACCCTGCTCCTCGACCTGACCCACTTGGGGAATCAGATTGAAGGCGATGCGGAGGGGAAAAATCTCCGGCTCCACTTCTTCCATGGCAAACAGGCCCCGGGTCTGATGCACCAGTTCGTCCAGGGCCGCCTGACCGTGCAGGGAGGCGGGAAGGCTGGCGAAAACATCCACCGATGCCAGGCCGGCCCGGTCGGCGATGGGTCGCAGCACTTTGGCCAACGCTTCGGAAATACCGGACTCCGCCCGGATCGGAGGCTCCCCCGCCAGATCGAGTCCGGACAGGAAGGTCAGGGTCTTGCATCCCTGGTTGACGGCCGACTCCAGGTGGCGCCGGGCAGCGGTGTCCCGGGTGGCCGCCAGCAGGATGTCCGCCTGACGCCAGTCAAACCCATCCACACACATCACGGGCAGGGTATCGCCACCAAAATCCACTGTCCTGTCCGTGTCTGCCAGCGCCAAGGGGTATAGGGCACCCACCTCGATGCCCCGTTCTTCCAGCAACTTCAGTATCGCCTCCCCAAGGGGATCATCAGCCCCCAACAGGGCAATTCTGGGCAAACCGGGCATCGCGCGCTCAGGCCTCCAGCAGGATGCGCAGCATGCGGCGCAGGGGCTCGGCCGCCCCCCATAGCAACTGGTCGCCCACGGTGAAGGCACTGAGATACTCCTTGCCCATGGTGAGCTTGCGCATGCGGCCCACGGGCACGGTGAGAGTGCCGGTCACGGCGGCGGGGGTGAGCTGCTCCATGGTGATCTGCCGGTCGTTGGGCACCACCTTCACCCAGGCGTTGTGCTCGGCAAGGATGCCGTGGATTTCGTCCAGGGGCACGTCCTTGGTCATCTTGATGGTGAGCGCCTGGGAATGGCAGCGCATGGCACCGACGCGGACGCAAAGGCCGTCGATGGGAATCTGGTTATCGGACCGGCCGAGGATCTTGTTGGCCTCCACCTGAGCCTTCCATTCTTCCTTGGACTGACCGGATTCGAGCTGCACGTCGATCCACGGGATCAGGCTGGCCGCCAGGGGCACCGGCCAGGCGTCCAGTGGGTAGCGGTCGGAACGCAGGAAATCGGTGACCTTGCGGTCGATTTCCAGGATGGCGGAGGCCGGATCGTC
>DYHB01000151.1 GCA_020724415.1 Thiobacillus sp. | reverse complement strand
CGGCTGGCCCGGAGGGGCTTCATGCCGGAGGGGTCGTTCTTGGAATCCATGAGCGGTCTGTTCTTTAGGCAACGCAGCCCGCAAGGATAAACGGTCCGGGCCGTTAAGGAAAACCGCTTGACCGGTTCTGTCGCCGGTTGCCTGGCTGGTCCGGTGGCTGAAGTCGCCTGGTTACGGTGTCGCCTTGCGCCCAGTGCCCAGGATGGCACCGGCATCGCGCAAGCCCTCCAGCACATCCCTGGCGCCTGGTTCCAGGGTGACGGGATCGGACTGGCCCAAACCCGCTGCCAAGCCCGCCAGGGCCTGGCGCCCCGTGCATCGTTCCTGGCGAATGGTGTCCAGCAGCCGGGCCGACATCGGGGTGAGTTCGATGAAGCGGGATTGGTCGTCGCCCGTCCGGAAAATGAGGAAGCAGTAGCCTGAACCGTCGGTCGGCGGCGGCGGCTTCCGCGGTCCGATCCGATGCACCGGGTAGGCGAAGCAGGCCAGCCGGGCACCGGGATGCAGGACCGGGCATCCCGCCAGGAGATCACCTCCGGCATCAATCCCGGTCCAGTCGGGCTCCTCGGGGTTGGTGAGGACAGCCAGTTCCAGCCATTCATATTCCATGAACTCGGCCAGCCATGGCCGATCCGGAAAGAACGCGTCCAGCCGGGGACTCAACCAGTCCAGGAAGGCCCTGGGAATATCCCGGAACAAGGGCGAATGGGCCCGATGCCCGGCCAGGAACGCCTTTACGGACCGCTTCCATGCCCGGGCCCCGACGATCGCCCGGGTGATGGGATAGCAGGCCAGCAGGAAGCTCTCGATATTGTTGTATACCAGTTCCTCGTAGGCCCGCATCCTGCGTGCCGGCACCCCGGCCGGCCGGGGCTGGCTGGCAGGGTCGCGGAGCCGGGCGGCAAAGGCCGCCTGGAAGGCGCCCAGCGTCCCGAAGCCCGATCCGGACGGCTTAGGCGGCGAGGGCATGAGCCTGACTCCGGTAGGGCGCACGCAACGCCCGGATGGTCTCCAGTTCCCGGACCAGATCGGCCAGGGGCGGGATGTTGAAATCCCGCTCCAGCAGGGTGGGCGGCAGACCCAGGTGGGCATAGGTCCGGTCCAGCAAGGTCCAGACGGGATCGATCACATCGGCCCCATGGGTATCGATGATCAGGCCGTCGGGCTCGGTGTAATGACCGGCCACGTGGAGATACACCACCCGCTCCGGAGGCAGTGCTGCAATGAAGGTCCAGGGGTCGAAGCCGTGGTTCACGCTGTTCACATAGACGTTGTTCACGTCCAGGTGCAGGTCGCAGTCCGCTTCTTCCAGCACGGCCCGGATGAACTGGGTCTCGGTCATCTCGGCGCCCGGCGGTGCCACATAGTAGGAGGCGTTTTCGATGGCGATGCGTCGTTCCAGGATGTCCTGGGCCTGACGGATACGTCCCGCCACATGGCGCACCGCTTCGTGGGTAAGGGGAATGGGCAGCAGGTCGTACAAGTGACCTTCATCGCCGCACCAGGATAGATGTTCGGTGTAGAGCAGGATGTGGTGTTCATCCAGAAAACGGCGGATTCGCTTGAGGTAATCCGTGTCCAGGGGCGCCGGGCCACCCAGGGAGAGGGACAGGCCATGGGCCACCAGGGGACGCTGGGCGGCGAACCAGGCCATATCCTTGCGCCAGGCGCCTCCCAGTTCCATCCAGTTCTCCGGCGCCAGCTCAAAGAAGTCGATGGCGTCTGGAATCCCCTGCCTGAGGTCGGGGATGAGTTCCCGCCTCAGGCCCAGGCCGACACCGGACAATAGCGTGTCAGGCGAGACGGGCATGGCTTATTTCTTGCCGCCGCATTTGCCTTCGCCGCACTTGCCCTCGCTGGATTTGCTGCTTCCGCCACACTTGCCCTCGCCGCATTTGCCGTCCTTGGACTTGGCCTTGCTGCCGCATTTCCCTTCACCGCACTTGCCATCCTTGGCCTTGGCGTCCTTGGCCTTGGAACTGCCGCATTTGCCCTGGCCGCATTTTGCGGAGCCGCACTTGCCGGCGCCGCATTTGCCTTCGCTGCCCTGGGCTACAAGATAGCCCCGGTCCAGGGTCTTCATCCCGAAGGGATTGTCGGCCGAGGCCACGCCGGCGGCCATCACCCCTGCCGCACCCACGGCCGCTGCAACGGCCAGACCAATCCCGGATTTCTTTGCGTTCATGTCGATCTCCTAAATGAAAATTAGTTATTGCTTGTTCGCCAATAGGTCCACCTATAGGCATGAGGGACGAAGCACCCGAAGAGCCGAGCCAGCAACCCCAGGTCCACGAAGGATTCCCGCAACTCCGTTTAGTTCCGGCACCCCTTCTGGCCAGGTTCCGGCGGACCCTCCAAGGCCTCATCCGAAGCTTGGTCGGACGGGGAATCGATTCCTTACAGATGCTCGAAAAAAATTATGGGGTCTGCAATCGCCCCTGGGGTACCGAGGGCATGGGCAGGGGAGGACCGTCCTTCACCTCCCGCACGTCCACCACGAAATACTCGGTCTCGCCGAAACAGGTGGACGGAATGAACTTGTGCTGTTGGTAGATGAGCACGACCCGATTGCCGGACAAGGCATTGATACGCTGGGCCACCGCATCGTCCGGCACGGTGAACTCGAACTTCTCGGGAATGGCACCCGGCATGGTCACCATGGCAATCTCGCCTTCCCAGGTCTTGCAGACCCAGCCTTTCTTGGACAGTTTCTGGACATAGCCAGCCCGTTCGCCCTCGGAAAAACTCCAGTTGAGGGTCATCCAGGTCCATATCCCCACCAATACCAGCGCAGCCACGAGAATCAACAACAGCCAACGCGCCACTTTTCCACCCATGCTCTTCTCCTTGAATAGGACTATCCGGCCCAGTCTAGCAGTCCCGGGTCATGGCGACAGTGAATCGGCTCGCAGGGCCTGTTTCCTGCCGCGACGGGGGTTCACCCAGGCCAGCACGCCCAGCCCGGCAAGGAAGTACACGCCCAAAGAGAGCATGGCCAGGCGATGGTCCCCCTGGCTGAGCCAGACGGCCAGCCCATAGGTGAGGGGACCCAGGATGGAGGACAGCTTCACCGCCAGCCCCCACAGGCCGAAATACTCGCCGCGCCGGGACACGGGGCTCAGATAGCCCACCAGGGCCCGGCCGGCCGATTGGGAGGCCCCCAGGCAGAATCCCGCCACATTGGCGGCCAGCCAGAACCGGGAAGCGTCCGTGGCCTGCCAGGCCAGCAGGATGGTCGCCAGCCAGCCCACCAGCGTCAAGGCCAGGGCCGGCTTGTGGCCAATCCGGTCCTGGAGGTAGCCAAAGGCCAGCGCCCCCAGGGCGGCGGTGACGTTGACCACCATCACAAGCTGAATGGTCTGGGTGGTATCGAAATGCATGGCCTGCTGGGCGTATACCGCCGCCAGGGCGATGACCGCCTGAACCCCGGCCTGGTAAAGGACGATGCAGACCAGGAATCGGCCAAGGTCCTCATGCTGGCGCAAGGAGGCCAGGGACTGGCGCAACTGTCGGTAGGGATGTTCAAGCCCCCCTGCGCCACCCGGTGCAGGCCCCCGTCCGGCCCGTTCCTTCAAGAACAGGAAGGTGGGCAGGCAGGCCAGCAGGAAGATGGCCGCCGTGATCCAGAGCGTGCCGGGCACGAAATCGGCCGCCCCCAGGCCCTGGCCCTGGGCGTGGCCGACATAGGCCAGGCACAGGCCCAGGGTGAGCAGGCCGCCCAGGTAGCCCAGGCCCCAGCCCCAGCCGGACAAACGCCCCAGTCCCCGGCCCCGGGCCAGCTCGGGCAGGAAGGCGGCAATCAGGTTCTCGCCGGACCCGAAGAAGAAATTGCTCGCCACCACCAGCACCAGGGCCAGGATCAGATCCCCCGGGCCGGCCAGACCCAGGGCTGCCGTGCTGATCACGCAGCCCAGGACCGTCAGCAGCAGCAGACGCTTCTTGGCCCCATGCCGGTCCGCCCAGGCCCCCAGCCCGGGGGCCGTGAACATGATCAGGGCATAGGACACAGCCAGGGCCGAGGTCCAGGCCAGGCTGGCCCAGTGGGCATTGCCGGCGATGGCGGCCACGAAGTAGGCGTTGAAGATGGCGGTGATGACTACCGTGGTGTAGCCCGAGTTGGCGAAGTCGAACATGGCCCAGGCCAGGGCTTCACGTTTCGCCACACCAGGATTGAGCATGCCGGCGCGTTTGACTGCCAAGGGTGGCCCCCAGGACGTAAAATAGCGGTCAATATAGCCACGAAGCCGCTTCCATGTCCCGAAAAATCCTTGTCACCTCCGCCCTGCCCTATGCCAACGGCAGCATCCACCTGGGCCACCTGGTCG
>DYHB01000150.1 GCA_020724415.1 Thiobacillus sp. | reverse complement strand
GTCGTGGGGCCGGGTTCAGCCGGCCGCTTTTTGCTGTCCGTGAGACCTTCGGCGGGCTGAAGCCCGCCCCACAGGGGGCGGGTCGTGGGGCCGGGTTCAGCCGGCCGCTTTTCTTGTCCGTGGGACCGTTGGCAGGCTGAAGCCCGCCCCACAGGGGGCGATCGTGGGGCCGGGTTCAGCCGGCCGCTTTTTGCTTGCCGTGGGTCCGTTGGCGGGCTGAAGCCCGCCCCACAGGGCTAGGCACCCGGTCAGGAGGCGTTATGGCGTACCTGCCATTGGGCCAGGGCCCGGTCCAGGTCTCCCTCGGCGCCGATCCAGTGCCAGAAGGCGCGGAAATCGGCCTCGGCCTGCTCGAGCCGGAACGGCAGGACCCGGGGCTTGTCCCGCAGGAACAGGCGGATATTGGCTTCCACCGTCGCCACCAGGTCCCGGGCCTGGTCCAGGGCGGACTGGTCCGGCTCGCCTTCCAGCAGCAAGCCATCCCGGTAGGCCTTCATGATGCCGAAATCGGCCCGTCGGGCAAAACTGGCGGCCACCGCTTCCGGCGCCCGGGTCAGGTGGACGTACCAGGCCCGGGCACCGTAGGCCTCTTCCAGGCGGCCGGGCATCCAGGCCAGGCGGTTGTCCGCCTCGATATGCCGTTCCGGATAGGCCAGCCGGTCCGGCCCGATCAGGCGCAGGCGGGTTTCGTGGCCGGCACTGAAGTTGCGGATGTGGCGACAGGCTTCGATGAAGGTGGTGGAGCCGCAGCGGCCACTGTTGAGGATGAAAACGTTCATGACTGGGTCGACCTCATCCTGGCCAGGGCGGCCTGCCAATGGCTGCGGGTACGGGCATGGCCCAGGAGGGCGGTCACGATGTCTGCCTGGCGCCCGGCGCTGAGGGCGTCGATCCGTTGCCAGGCCGGGGCCTCGGGGTCGAAGTGGCGGGCCATGTCGGCCAGGAACTGGCGGAACCCTGTCCGGACCGGGGCGAACCGGTCCCCCGCCCCGGCCGTGGCGCCCTGCCACCAGGCGCCGGGCGCTTCCAGGCCGCCACGAAGCTGCCCTACCAAGGCCCGAGCCCGAAGCTGCCGTTGGTTGTAACGGTCGCGCAGGTGGGCGGCCACCGCGGCCACGGTCTCGGCCACCTGGTCCGGGCTGAGGTCGGCGCCCGGAGCGCCATCGGCCCACAGCCGCTGCACGCTGAACAGCATCACGTCGCCATGGAACTGGCGCTCGAATTCGTCCGACAGATCCACGCCTTCGTCCCGCTGTTCCAGCCCGGGGCGGCATTCGGCCTCGCCGGTATGATCTTCGGTGCGTCGATGCAGCATGGGCAGGTTGGCGGACACGAAGGCCGGCCCCAGTTCCGCCTTGAGGATGCGGCCCAGGGTGGGGCCGGCCATGCGCAGCTTGAGCTGGGCAAAGGGCACGAACCATTCCAGGGCGTCGGCGCCCAGGACATAATTGCCGGTATAGATGGTGCGGGCCGGCTGGACGCTGGCCAGGGCGTCGCCGGGGCGATGGTAGCTGCGCCGGGTGGGGTGCTCGCCCTGAAAGAAACGGGGCAGCCGGCGGGCAAACTCCGCCAGGCAATCGGCGTGATCGTGAGGCCCCGCCAGGGGACAGCGGAAACGGAAGCGTGGCCGCTCGCCCCGGAAACCGAACAGGTCGGCCATGTCGTGGTAGGCGGCGTCATCGGCCGGCTGGCCCGGGTCGTGGAAGGTACAGGCGGCCTCCGGGTCCAGGGCCGCCATCTCTTCCAGGAAGGCCAGGACATCCTCCAGGAAAGTGGCGGCCATGACCGCCGGGGACACGGGCGGGTCCCCCACCACCTTGCCGGTCAGGATGCGGGTGGGGGTGGTGCGGAAGATACGGTCCAGCTCCTTGAAGTAATCCAGGGCGTAGACCAGGGTTTCTCCCACCTCAGTGGCGTAAACCTCAGTGACACCCTCGGCCACGCCCCCCTCAGTGGCGTACCCCTCAGTGGCGTACCCCTCAGTGGCCACACTCACCCGGAACTCCTGGTCACTGTCCAGGAACCAGTACAGGCGCCGGCGCCCATGGTCGGGTTGGCGGGCCAGCCACAGATAGGCCAGGTTGCGGGTAATGGCGGCCCCCTTGCGGGCCAGATGGACTCCGTCCCCCAGCACGCCGGCCAGGGCAGGCGCCAGCTCCGGTCCCAACCCGGCCAGCAGGCTGGCCTGCTCCGCCTGGCCCAGGTGATGGACCGTGAGACCGCCCCGGCTGAACTGCCGGGTCAGGGCCGCGTGGCGATGGCAGTTTTCCGGCATCAGGCTGTCTTCGGCCACCAGGACAGAGACCCGGCCTGGATATGGGTAGGTCCGGCGCAGCTGCGCCAGGCTGGCCAGGCAGGCCTCCAGTTGCCGGGGCCGGTCCGCCACCGGGATGACGATGACGAAATCGTGATGCGTGTCCGCCATCAGCGCCGGGAGGAATAGTTGGGGAACAGGTTCTTGTCGATGACGATCTCGATGAGGTTGATGCCCCCCACCAAGTCCAGGCTGTCGAAGGCGGCTTCCACATCCTCCAGGGCCATCACCCGCTGGTAGCCGATGCCGAAGGACTCCGCCAGCAAGCGGAAATCCGGATTGATGAAGTCGCAGCCGATGTAGCGCTGGCCATATTGCTGGTGCTGGTTCTTGCGGATCAGGCCCATGGTGGCGTTGCTGAACAGCACCACGTTGAGGGGGATGCCATGGTTCACCGCGGTCATCAGCTCAAAGCCGCACATCTGGAAGCCGCCGTCCCCCAGGATGGCGAAGGTGGGGCCTTCCAGGACGAAACGGGCTCCGATGGCGGCGGGGATGGCGTGGCCCAGGGAGGAGACCCCGGAATTGGGATAGTAGCGATTGCCGGCCGCCACGTTGTAGAAGTTCTGGGCGAAGATGATGTTGTCGTCGAACACCATGGCCCCTTCCGGCACCCGGGCCTCCAACACCTTGAAGAAATGCTCCACCAGGGCAAAGCCCGACTGGAAAATGGCGTAATCGGTGGTCACCGCCGCCTTGGACTGGTGGATCTGGCCCTGGAGGCGCTCGTATTCCTCCGGGTCCCGACGGTCCAGATGCGCCAGTACCCCCTTGAGCACGGCCTTGATGTCCCCCTCGATGGCCAGGTCCGCCTTGAAGACCTTCTCCAGTTGTTCGAAGTCGTGGTCCACCTGGGCCACCCGTTTGCCGGCCAGGAGCCCGCTGTCCCAGACATAGCTGGTGCGCTCGTTGAAGCCGGCGCCCAGGAACAGGACCAGATCGGCATTGTCCCGGATGTACTTGTAGGCATGGCCGCTGGACGTGACTCCCAGGCTGCCCAGGGCCAGGGGTGACTGTTCGCTGATGGCGCCCTTGGCCTTCAGACTGCTGGTGACGGGAATGTTCAACTGCTCCGACAGGCGGGCCAGCTCCGGCTGGGCCCCGGCCCGGATGCTGCCGTAGCCGGCCACGATGACCGGCCGCCGGGCTGCCATGAGCATGTCCGCCAGGCGGCTGACCGGCTCGGAGGCGTCGATGGAAGGCCGCTGGCGGCGCACGGTCTCGATGCGGTCCAGGATGGCATCGTCCACGGTCTCCTTCTGGACGTTGAAGGGGAAGCTCAGCAACACCGGGCCCGGTTGCTCGGAGAGCAGGATCTTGGCGGCCTGGTTGAGCACGTTCTCCAGATAATCGGTGCGCTCCACGATCTTGTTGTAGCGGGTGATGCCCTTGAACAGGGACACCTGGTCGATGCTGCCGCCCTCCCCCGAGCTTTCCTGGAGCCCGCCCTTGCCGAAGATGTAGGTGGAGGTCTCGCCCGTGATGATGAGTACCGGCAACTTGTCGGCATAGGCATTGGCAATACCCGTGACCAGATTGGTGGCCCCCGGCCCGGCCGTGGTGATGCAGGCGCCGATGCGTCCGGAGGCCCGGGCGTAGCCGCCCGCCATGAAGGCGGCGCCCTGCTCGTGCTTGACCAGGACCGACCGGATGCCGGACCCGTGCAGGGCATCGTAGACCGGCAGGATGTGGGCCCCGGGAATGCCAAAGAGAGTGTCGATGCCCAGTCGCGCCATGAAGCGCACGACCAGCTCGCTGACCTGAATTTGCATGGTGATTGGGCCGATAGCGGACCCGGGTTTCGATCCGTCCACCGTCGCTCTTGAACGAACGGGGATTCTACCCGAAGCCCGCAGGCAGGGGGCTTACTCGGCATCCGGGTGCATGACAAAAAAACAAGGCCACCGCGAATCGCAGGTGGCCTTGGGATCAGGCGCCGGTCCGAGGACCGGCGTGATTGTCGATTACTTGTTGACCGGAGAATTCGGGTCGAACAGGTAGGCCAGGATGTCCTGGATCTGGTTGGGTGACAGCACCCCTGCAGCACCCATGCGGGGCATGTTGG
>DYHB01000020.1:9340-33076 GCA_020724415.1 Thiobacillus sp. | reverse complement strand
GATGAAGGTCACCGGCGGCCAGCGCATCGACCTGTTCGGCGTGAAGAAGGAAGACCTGCCGGCCATGTGGAAGGACCTGTCCGACGCGGGCTTTGTGTCGGGCCACGCCTACGGCAAGGCCCTGCGCACGGTGAAGACCTGCGTGGGCGCCAAGTGGTGCCGCTTCGGCACCCAGGATTCCACCGGCCTGGGCGTGAAGCTGGAGGAGCTGACCTGGGGCTCCTGGATGCCCCACAAGTTCAAGCTGGCCGTGTCCGGCTGCCCCCGCAACTGCGCCGAGGCCACCATCAAGGATTTCGGCGTGGTGTGCGTGGACAGCGGCTACGAACTCCACGTGGGCGGCAACGGCGGTATCAAGGTGCGTGTCACCGACCTGCTGTGCAAAGTCGAGACGGAAGCTCAGGTGCTGGAATATTGCGCCGCCTTCACCCAGCTATACCGGGAAGAGGCCCACTACCTGGAACGCACCGCTCCCTGGGTGGAGCGAGTCGGCCTGAGTCACATCAAAGCCAAGGTGGTGGACGACGAGGCCAGCCGGAAGACCCTGGCCGAACGCTTCGCCATCTCCCAGAAACCGGCCCAGGTGGACCCGTGGAAGGCCCGCACCGTGGGCGAGCTGACCCGGGAATTCACCCCCATCAACGTGGTGGCCTGAGAACGAGGAATGAAGATGAACGCAAACTGGATTGAAATCGGCTCGGTGGAAGACATCCCGCGCCAGGGCTCCCGAGTGGTCAGAACGCCAACGGGTGACATCGCCCTCTTCCGCACCCTGGAGGGTGAGGTGTTCGCCCTGCGCGACAAGTGTCCGCACAAGGGGGGCCCGCTGTCCCAGGGCATCGTCTCCGGCAAGAAAGTGGCCTGTCCGCTGCACGACTGGAAAATCGCCCTCGATACCGGCCTCGCCCAAGCCCCGGACACGGGCTGCGCGGCCCGCCACGCAGTCAAGGTGACGGCGGGGCAGGTCAGCCTGTCCCTGGTGCCTGACGAAGGCTGTCCCGAAACTTGACCCGCCCGACCATGCGCGAACCGGTCCGGACCACCTGCCCCTACTGCGGCGTCGGCTGCGGCGTCCTGGTCACGCCGTCCGACGGCGGCTTCACGGTGCGCGGCGACCCCGAGCACCCGGCCAATCTGGGCCGACTCTGCTCCAAGGGCGCGGCCCTGGGCGAAACATTGAGCCTGGACGACCGTCTCTTGTATCCGGAGATCGAAGGTGCCCGGGTGAGTTGGGACACGTCGCTCGACACGGTGGCGCGGCGCTTCCGATCGGTGATCGACGAACACGGCCCGGACGCCGTGGCCTTCTACGTTTCCGGACAGTTGCTTACCGAGGATTACTACGTCGCCAACAAGCTGATGAAGGGCTTCATCGGCTCCGCCAACATCGATACCAATTCACGCCTGTGCATGTCTTCCGCCGTGGCGGGCCAGAAGCGCGCCTTCGGCGCGGATACCGTGCCGGCCTGCTACGAGGACCTGGAGATCGCTGATCTGGTGACTCTGGTCGGTTCCAACGCCGCCTGGGCTCACCCCGTGGTGTTCCAACGCATCGCCGCTGCCAAACATGCACGACCCGGCATGAAAGTGGTGGTCATCGACCCACGCCGCACGGCCACCTGCGACATCGCCGACCTGCATCTGGCCATGGCCCCCGGTGCCGATGCCTGGCTGTTCCTGGGACTGCTGAATCATCTGCGGCGCGCCGGCGCCATCGACTGGGCTTACCTGGAGCGGCACACCCAGGACTTCGGCGCAGCCCTGACCGAGGTAGCGGAACTGACGATCCCCGGCGTGGCGGCCCAATGCGGCCTGAGCGAGGCCGATGTGGCCAGTTACTACCGCCTATTCACCGTGACGCCGAAGGCCGTGACCCTGTTTTCCCAGGGCATCAACCAATCCTCGTCAGGGGTCGACAAGGTGAACGCCATCCTGAACGTGCATTTGGCCACCGGACGGGTCGGCCAACCAGGCGCCTCCCCCTTCTCCATCACGGGGCAGCCCAACGCCATGGGCGGCCGGGAGGTGGGTGGCCTGGCCAATCAACTGGCGGCCCACATGGATTTCACGCCCGAAGCCATCGACCGCGTGAGCCGGTTCTGGGAAGCCCCGAGCATCGCGAAAAAGCCCGGCCTGAAAGCGGTGGAATTGTTCGACGCGGTCCGTGATGGGCGCATCAAGGCCCTCTGGGTGATGGCCACCAACCCCGCCGTCAGCTTGCCGGACGCCGACCGCGCCGTGGCGGCCATGCGGGCCTGCCCCTTCGTGGTGCTGTCCGACAATAACCGCGACACTGACACCGCGCGACTCGCCCACGTTCGGCTGCCCGCTGCCGCCTGGGGCGAGAAGAATGGCACTGTGACCAACTCCGAGCGACGCATCTCACGCCAACGCCCATTCCTGCCCCTGCCAGCCGAGGCGAGGCCGGACTGGTGGATCGTCGCCGAGGTGGCGAAACGCATGGGGTTCGAGAACGCATTCAATTACCGGGAACCTTCCGAGATCTTCGCCGAACATGCAGCGCTTTCGGGTTTCGAGAACGACAGCCGGCGCGACTTCGACATCAGCGGCCTGCTTTCCCTTACCACTGGCTCCGCGGTGGGGGCGAAAGAGGAACATCCGTCCTTTGCCGTCGCTTACGATACCCTCAAACCGATCCAATGGCCGGTCACCGAGGCTGGTCGAGGTACCGCGCGGATGTTCGGCAGCGGCCGCTATTATCACGAAAGCGGCAAGGCCCGGCTGGTGGCAGCTCCGCCCCGTCCACCGGCTCACGCCCCTGATGCGGGGCGGCCGTTTGTCTTCAATACCGGACGCATCCGCGACCAGTGGCACACCATGACCCGCAGCGGCAAGTCAGCCAGACTCCTGGCCCACATCGACGAACCCTTCGTCGAGCTGCACCCGGACGATCTGCGCCGTATCGGCCTACAACCCGGTGGCCTCGCCAGGGTACGGGGTGCCAGCGGCGCCGTGTTGGCGCGGGTCACGTCAAGCCCCGAGCAACGTCCCGGTTCGGTATTCACGCCCATCCACTGGAGTGGCTGCCACTCAGCCCAGGCGCGGGTAGGTGCTCTCATCCCGGCGGTGACAGATCCTATTTCGGGCCAGCCCGAGTTCAAGCAGGCCCCGGTGGCCGTGGAGCCGTACGCGGCCGGCTGGCATGGCTTCGTGCTGTCACGACAGCCGTTGGATTGCACAGAAGCGGAATACTGGACACGTGTGCGCGGTCGGGCCGGCTGGCGCCATGAATTGGCCGGACTGGAGGCCGACTGCCCCTGGCCGGACCGGCTGCGGCAGCGGTTCGGTCAGGAGGATGGCTGGATCGTGATGCACGACCGGGCGCACAAACGCTATCGCTTGGCACTGTTGCAGAGCGACCGAGTCGAGATAGTGGCCTTCTTCGACCGTGAGCCCACTGCCCTACCGCCCCGCCAATGGCTGGAAAGCCTGTTCGTGAAGGCGGCCCTGGATGACGCTGAACGTGCCGCATTGTTGCTGGGCCGGCCCAGCCGGGCTGCGCCAGATAGCGGACGCATCGTCTGCGCCTGCCTTGGCGTCGGCGAACACGACATCCGCCGAGCGATTGCCGATGGGGCATCGTCGGTGGACGCTTTGGGAACGAAACTCAAGGCGGGCACCAATTGCGGGTCCTGCATCCCGGAGTTGAAACGGATGCTGGCCAATACCTGAGCAATCTGAAAGGTTTCCTCAAACCCCGTTCTATGGTTAGATTCGGACAGACCAACCCAAGCCCGACACCATGACTTACTGCCTCGCCATCAACGTGAACGACGGTATCGTCTTCTGCTCCGATTCCCGCACCAATGCCGGCACGGACAACGTGGGCACCTATTCCAAGCTGCATACCTTTGCCTGGCCCGGCGAGCGTTTTTTCGTGCTGCTGTCCGCCGGCAACCTGGCCACCACCCAGGCCGTGGTGAAAAAGCTCAACAGCGACATACCCGCCGGACTGAGCCCCAACCTGCTGACGGTGAATTCCATGCAGGAAGCGGCGGACTACGTGGGCATCGTCAGCACCATGGTGCAGAAGCAGCAGGCGGAACGGGATACCGCCAGCACCAATTTCGAGGCCACCTTCATCTTCGGTGGCCAGATTGGCGCGGCGGCGCCGGAAATCTTCATGATCTATCCCCAGGGCAACTACATCCACGAATCCCGGGAGCACCCCTTCCTCCAGATCGGCGAGATCAAGTATGGCAAGCCCATCCTGGACCGGGTCATCAAGCGCAATCTCGACCTAGAGCGGGCTGCCCGCTGCGCCCTGGTCTCCATGAATTCCACCATCCGCAGCAACGTGACCGTGGGACCGCCGGTGGAAATGCTGATCTACAAGCGGGATGACCTGATCGAGGGCCGCAAGCTTTACCTGACCGAAGACGACCCGTTTGCCCGGGAATTGTCCGAACGCTGGAACCAGGGCCTGGCCCACGCCCTGGAAAACCTGCCCAGGTTCCCCTGGGAAGTCGAGGCCAGCGGTTCCGAGGAACATCGGGTCTTCAACTTTCCCGGCAAGTCATCCGAAAGCTGACCTGACCGTGCCGACGGGACCGGCACGTTAATTGCTCGTCAAGGTTGCCTTTGCAACCTTGAGTCTCCATGTCCATCCATGTCGCCCTACGGCACACCACGCGCTACCGCTATGAACAGCCGGTCAGCCTGAGCCCCCACGTCATCCGTCTCCGTCCGGCAGCCCACAGCCGCACGCCCATCCTGGCCTACAGCCTCAAGATCACGCCCGACAAGCACTTCATCAACTGGCAACAGGACCCCTTCGGCAACTATCTGGCCCGGGTGGTATTCCCGGACAAGGCCCGGGAATTCGCCGTGGACGTGGAGGTGATCGCCGACTTGACGGTGATCAACCCCTTCGATTTCTTCGTCGAGGAATACGCCGAAACCTGGCCCTTTGCCTACCCGGATGCACTGAAAAAGGAACTCGCGCCCTATCTTGAGGCGGACGAGAACGGTCCCGGCCTGGATGCCTGGTTGGCCCAGGTGGACCGGACGGCCCAGAACACGGTGGATTTCCTGGTGGCCCTGAACCAGCGGGTGCAGCAAAGCATCGGCTACACCATCCGTCTGGAACCGGGTGTCCAGAGCTGCGAGGAGACCCTGGCCAAGGCCCTGGGCTCGTGCCGGGACTCGGGCTGGCTCCTTGTCCAGATAGTGCGCCATCTGGGCCTGGCGGCCCGTTTCGTGTCCGGCTACCTGGTGCAGTTGACGGCAGACGAGAAATCCCTGGACGGCCCATCCGGCCCCGAGGCCGATTTCACCGACCTGCATGCCTGGGCCGAGGTCTACGTGCCCGGCGCCGGCTGGGTGGGCCTGGACCCCACCTCGGGCCTGTTCGCCGGCGAAGGCCACATCCCCCTGGCCTGCACCCCCCAGCCCGGCAGCGCGGCCCCCATCGAGGGCCTGGTGGAACCTGCCAAGTGTGACTTCAGCTACCGGAACACCGTGACCCGGTTCAAGGAAGATCCCCGGGTCACCAAGCCCTACACCGAACCGGAGTGGGCGCGCATCCAGGCCGTGGGCAGGCTGGTGGACGAACGCCTGACGGCCATGGACGTGCGCCTGACCCAGGGCGGCGAACCCACCTTCGTGTCCATCGACGACATGAACGCCCCGGAGTGGAACACCGCCGCCCTGGGCGAGCACAAGCGGGACCGGGCCGAGGAGCTGACCCGCCGGTTGCGCGACCGGTTCGCCCCCGGCGCCCTGCTGCACACGGCCCAGGGCAAGTGGTACCCGGGCGAACCCCTGCCTCGCTGGGCCATGGGGGTGTTCTGGCGCAAGGATGGCCAGCCGGTCTGGCGGAATCCCCGGCTGCTGGCCCGGGCCGATCAGGATCTGGGCCACCGGCACGACGACGCCCTGCGCTTCGGCCAACACCTGGCCAAGCGCCTGGGCCTGTCTCCCCGCTACCTGGTGCCCGCCTACGAGGACGCCCTCTATTTCATGCTCCAGGAGGCCCTGGCCCCGGACAATCAGGACCCGACCGTCCTGCCCGAGGACGCCGGCCTGGATGTTCCTGCCGAACGTCGGGCCCTGGCGGAAAAGCTGTCCCGGGGCCTGGAAACCCCCGTCGGTTACGTGCTGCCCCTGGCCCGGGACTGGAACAGCGCGGGCTGGCGATCGGCTCCCTGGCGCTTCCGGCGCCAGCGCCTGTATCTGTCCCCGGGGGACTCGCCCCTGGGCCTGCGCCTGCCCCTGAACGCGCTGCCCCTGGCCGATGACGACCTGCAGGACCCGGAGCCCGAGGCGGACCCCTTTGCCCCCCATGCCCCCCTGGCGGATTTCCATGGTGAAGTCGCCGCCCGCTACAGCCAGTTGGACACCCCCGACGACCCCCATCCCGAGATCCACGGCCAGTCCAGCCGGCCAACACCACGGGTGGACATCCCCCGCACCGCCCTGGCCCTGGAGGCCCGCAAGGGCGTCCTGCACGTGTTCCTGCCCCCCATGCAGCAACTGGAACACGCCCTGGAACTCATCGCCGCCGTGGAGCATTGCGCCGAAGACCTGGATCTGCCGGTGGTGCTGGAAGGCTATCCGCCCCCTGGCGATGGCCGGCTGGAAAAGCTCATGGTCACCCCCGACCCCGGGGTGATCGAGGTGAACATCCACCCGGCCAGGTCCTGGGACGAACTGGAACGCAACACCCTGATCCTGTACGAGGAAGCCCGCCTGGCCCGCCTGGGCACCGAGAAATTCATGCTGGACGGCCGCCACTCCGGCACCGGAGGCGGCAACCATGTCACCCTGGGCGGTCCCACCCCGGCGGACAGCCCCTTCCTGCGCCGGCCCGATCTGCTCGCCAGCCTGATCACCTACTGGCAGCATCACCCCAGCCTGTCCTACCTGTTCAGCGGCCTGTTCATCGGGCCCACCAGCCAG
This sequence comes from Thiobacillus sp., assembly GCA_020724415.1. Lineage (GTDB taxonomy): Bacteria > Pseudomonadota > Gammaproteobacteria > Burkholderiales > Thiobacillaceae > JADJCP01. The sequence goes on along the minus strand of DYHB01000020.1, from coordinate 26,155 downwards.
GCCCCCCGGGTGGACGAAGGCCGGCCGGATGCGGTGTACGAACTGGAGATCGCCTTCAACCAGATCCAGCCCGGCGAGACGGCCCAGCCCTGGCTGGTGGACCGCCTGTTCCGCAACCTGCTCACCGACCTGACCGGCAACACCCACCGGGCCGAGTTCTGCATCGACAAGCTGTATTCCCCCGACACCCCCTCCGGACGCCAGGGCCTGGTGGAATTCCGGGCCTTCGAGATGCCGCCCCACGCCCGCATGTCCCTGACCCAGATGCTCCTGATCCGGGCCCTGGTGGCACGCTTCTGGGAGACGCCCTACCGGCACCCCTTGGTGCGCTGGGGCACGGAGCTCCATGACCGCTGGATGCTGCCCCATTACCTCTGGCAGGACCTGAAGGAAGTGATCGCCGAGCTGAACGCCGCCGGTTACCCCTTGCAGGCGAACTGGTTCGCGCCCTTCCTGGAATTCCGTTTCCCGCGCCATGGCGGCCAGCGTTTCGGCGACATGGAACTGGAGCTGCGCGCCGCCATCGAGCCCTGGCTTGTCCTGGGCGAGGAAAGCGCCAGCCAGGGCACCGCCCGCTACGTGGACTCCTCCCTGGAGCGGCTCCAGGTCAAACTCACCGGCCTGACCGACGGGCGCTATGCCCTGGCCTGCAACGGGCGCCGCATTCCCCTCCGGGCCACGGGAGTCCAGGGGGAATACGTGGCGGGCATACGCTACCGGGCCTGGCAGCCCCCCTCCGCCCTGCATCCCACCATCGGCGTCCACTCGCCCCTGGTGTTCGACCTCATCGACACCTGGAATGCGCGCAGCGTGGGGGGCTGCACCTACCATGTGATGCATCCGGGCGGGCGCAATTACGAGCATTTCCCCGTCAATGCCTACGAGGCCGAATCCCGCCGCCATATCCGCTACAACGACTGGGGCCACAGCCCGGGGGTATTCGCGCCGCCTCCCTGGGTGCCCCCCCTGGCCCGGTTTGCCGAAGACCCCTCCCGCCTGGGGCCCATGGCACCGCCTGAAGAATCACCCCAAGCCGATTTTCCCCACACCCTGGATCTGCGCAGATAGGAGTGGCCATGACCAACATCGACCCCAGCAGCACCACACCCATCCCCGAGGACGACGACGACCGTACCGGCCTGTCCCGCGAAGCCCTGAAACGGGCCTTCCTGGACAACCTGTTCTACTGCCAGGGCAAGTTTCCCGGCCTGGCCACCAAACACGACTACTACATGGCCCTGGCCTACACCGTCCGGGACCGCCTCCTCCGGCGCTGGATCAGCACGGCAGAGACCTATACCCGCCAGCAGTCCCGCACCGTGGCCTATCTCTCGGCGGAATTCCTGCTGGGCCCCCACCTGGGCAACAACCTGCTCAACCTGGGCATCTACGACACCGCGCGCCAGGCCCTGCGGGAACTGGGCCTGTCCTTCGAGGAAGTCCTGGGCCAGGAAGAAGAGCCCGGCCTGGGCAACGGCGGCCTGGGTCGCCTGGCCGCCTGTTTCCTGGATTCCATGGCCAGCCTGGAGATTCCCTCCCTGGGCTACGGCATCCGCTACGAGTTCGGCATCTTCGCCCAGGACATCGTGGATGGCGAACAGGTGGAGCTGACCGACAAATGGCTGCGCTACGGCAACCCCTGGGAACTGCCCCGGCCGGAATGGGCGGTGGAAATCCACTTCGGCGGCCACACCCATCATTACACCGACCATCGGGGCCGGCACCGGGCCCACTGGATGCCCGCCCTCACCGTGATCGGCACCCCCTACGACACCCCCATCCTGGGCTACCGCAACAACACCGCCAACACCCTGCGCCTGTGGCGGGCGGAAGCGCCGGAGGCCTTCGATCTGTCCACCTTCAACCGGGGAGATTATTGGGGCGCGGTGAACAAGAAGGTGGTGTCCGAGAACATCACCAAGGTGCTCTACCCCAACGACGAACAGATCCAGGGCAAGGAACTGCGCCTGCAGCAGCAGTATTTCTTCGTCGCCTGCTCCCTGCGGGACATGTTGCGCATCATGCAAGTCCAGGGCATACCCCTGGACCGTTTCCACGAGAAATTCGCGGTCCAGCTCAACGACACCCACCCCGCCGTGGCCATCGCCGAGCTGATGCGCCTGCTGGTGGACGAGCAGGATCTGGAGTGGGAGCAGGCCTGGGACATCACCCGGCGCACCTTCGCCTACACCAACCACACCCTGCTGCCGGAGGCCCTGGAACAATGGCCCATCCACCTGTTTTCCCGGGTGCTGCCCCGCCATCTGGAGATCATCCACGAGATCAACGCCCGCTTTCTGGACGAGGTGCGGGTACGCTTCCTGGGTGACCAGGCCCGCCTGGAGCGCCTCTCCCTGATCAATGAACAGGGCGAGCGCTACGTGCGCATGGCCCACCTGGCCTGCGTGGGCAGCCATGCCATCAACGGCGTCGCCGCCCTGCACACCGAGCTGCTCAAGGCCGACGTGCTGAAGGATTTCCATGAACTGGACCCGTCCCGCTTCAGCAACAAGACCAACGGCGTCACCCCGCGCCGCTTCCTGGCCCTGGCCAATCCCCGCCTGGCCGGCCTGTTGAACAAGACCATCGGCGAAGGCTGGGTCCGGGACCTGGGCCAGCTGCAAGCCCTGGAAAGCTATGTGGATGACACCGCCTTCCGTACCGAGTGGCGTTTCATCAAGCGGGCGGTCAAGGAGGAATTCGCCGGCTTCCTGCGCCGGCGCACCGGAGTGGTGGTGGATCCCCAGAGCCTGTTCGACGTCCAGGTGAAGCGCATCCACGAATACAAGCGCCAGCACCTCAACGCCCTCCATATCGTGGCCCTGTACCTGCGCCTGAAGAACGATCCGGACCTGGACCTGACTCCGCGCACCTTCATCTTCGGCGGCAAGGCCGCCCCCGGCTACCGCATGGCCAAGCTCATGATCCGCCTGATCACCGGCCTGGGTGAGGTGATCAACCGGGATCCGGACATCCGGGACCGGCTCAAGGTGATCTTCCTGCCCAATTTCAACGTCAGCACCGGCCAGCGGGTCTATCCCGCCGCCGAGCTGTCCGAGCAGATTTCCACCGCCGGCAAGGAGGCCTCGGGCACCGGCAACATGAAGTTCATGATGAACGGCGCCCTCACCATCGGCACCCTGGACGGCGCCAACGTGGAGATCCGGGAAGAGGCAGGGGCCGAGAACTTCTTCCTGTTCGGCCACACGGAACGGGAGATCGAGGCCCTGCGCCACGACGGCTACCACCCCATGGACATCTACCGGAGCAACCCCCAGTTGCGGGCGGTGCTGGACCTGCTCCGCCTGGGCACCTTCTCCCGGGGCGACCGGGATCTGTTCGCACCCCTGGTGGACCACCTGATCCACCACGACCCCTACTTCCTCCTGGCGGATTTCCAGAGCTACCTGGACTGCCAGGACCAGGTGGGCCTGGCCTACAAGGACAAGGAACACTGGAGCCGCATGAGCATCCTGAACGTGGCCCGGAGTGGCAAGTTCTCCTCCGACCGCACCATCCGGGACTATTGCACGGACATCTGGAAGGTGGATCCGTTGCCGGTTCACCTGGCCAACCGGGATGAATGGCAGGGGAATGTGGGAAACTACGGTACCTGAAACCAGACCGGCGGTCCCCCGCCTCCCGACCCCCATGACCCTGCTGGCCCAGAACAAGGATCTCCACGCCAAGGAGCGGCTCTTAAGCCTGCTCCTGTCCCGGGTATTGAAGAGCGAGCTGCCCCGTACCACCTACGAGGCCCTGGGCGAACTGCGCCAAGGCTACATCGCCCTCCGGGAACGTCCGGATCCGGCCCTCCATGCCCACCTGGACCGCCTGATCGAGGACCAGTCGCCCGAGGCCCTGGCCTGGATCATCCGGGCCTTCAACATCTATTTCAGCCTGCTCAGCATCGCCGAGGAAACCTCCCAACTGCGCAAGCGCCGACGCCTGGTGCAAAAGGGCAAGCACATGTGGCGGGGCTCCTTCCATGACGTGTTGCTGGACATGAAGCAGCAGGGTATCCGGCCGGCCGAGCTCCAGACCCTGCTGGATCGCCTGTGCTACCTGCCGGTGCTCACCGCCCACCCCTCGGAAGCCAAGCGGCGCACCATCAAGGGGGCCCTGCGCAACATCTTCCTGTCCGTGGAGGACCTGGACGACCCCCGCAACAAGGGCATGTACCGCCAGGAACTCCAGGACCGCCTGGGCAACCAGATCCGGGTCCTCTGGAAGACGGACGAGGTGCGCGCCTTCAAGCTGGATGTGCGGGACGAAATCCATTCCGGGCTCTCCTATTTTCCCCAGTCCCTGTTCCAGGCCGTCACCCAGGTCTACCGCAACTGCCGCCGCGCCCTGCTGGACATCTACGGCCGGGAAGCGGCCAGCCAGGTCCGGGTGCCGCCCTTTCTGAGTTTTGGCTCCTGGATCGGCGGCGACCGGGACGGCCACCCGGGCGTCACCACCGAAGTCACTGCCCTGGCCTGGCGCATGCAGGCCCAGACCGCCTACGAGGAATACCTGCGCCGGCTGGAAATCCTGTCGGGGCAACTGTCCCTGTCCGACCGCCTGTGCCATCCCTCCGAGGCCTTCATGGTCAGCCTGGAAGAAGATGCCCGGGTGGCCGCCCTGATGTTCGGCAACCAGCCCAACCCCCATCCCCAGGAACCTTACCGGCGCAAGCTGGAGGTGATGCAATACCGTCTCCAGCGCAACCTGGACCAGAACCGCCGGGCCATGGACAGCGACGTGCACGCCTTCGAGGAGCCCGGCTACGCCAGCGCCCAGGCCTCTCTGGACGACCTGGCCCTGATCCGCGACTCCCTGGCCAGCCACGGCGACGGCAGCCTGGCGGAGGGCGAGCTGGGCGACCTGATCATGCTGGTGCGCACCTTCGGCTTCCATCTGATGCAACTGGACGTGCGCCAGGAATCCACCCGCCACAGCCAGGCCGTGGCGGAAATCCTGCGCCAGGCCATGGACACCGATTACTGGGCCCTGGACGAGCAGGCGCGCATTGCCCTGCTGGCCGACGCCATCGCCAACCCCAATGCGCTCCTGTTCGATCCGGCCCGGCTTTCTGAGCCCAGCCAGGAGGCCCTGCGAGTATTCCAGCTCATCGCCCACATGCGGCGCCAGTTGGGCCCGGAGTGTTTTGGCCGCTACGTCATCTCCATGACCCACACCGCCTCCCACGTCATGGAGGTGATGCTGCTGGCCTCCCAGGCCGGGCTGGCGGGCAAGCTGGCGGGACGCTGGTATTGCCACATAGGGGTTTCGCCCCTGTTCGAGACCATCGACGACCTGAAACAGGCCGGCACGGTGCTGGAGGAGCTCTATACCCAGCCCACCTACCGCAGCCTGCTGGACGCCTACGAGGAAGGCCAGGAAGTGATGCTGGGCTACTCCGACTCCTGCAAGGACGGCGGCATCCTGGCCTCGTCCTGGAACCTGTACGAGGCCCAGAAGCGGATCATGGCGCTGTCCGACCGGTACGGCATACCCTGCCGGCTGTTCCATGGCCGGGGCGGCACCCTGGGCCGGGGCGGCGGTCCCACCCACGACGCCATCCTGGCCCAGCCGCCGGGCACGGTGCGTGGCCAGCTCAAGCTGACCGAGCAGGGCGAAGTACTGTTCTACAAGTACAACAACATGGAAACGGCCGTATACGAGCTCACCCTGGGCGTCACCGGCGTGCTCAAGGCCAGCACCCATCTGGTACGCCCGGCCCAGGAAGACCGCAATGACTACCTGGGCATCATGGACGAGCTGGCCGCCATGGGGGAAGAGATCTATCGGGACCTGACCGAGCGCACCCCGGGCTTCCTGGACTACTTCTACGAGGCCACTCCGATCCAGGAAATCGGCCAGCTCAACATCGGCTCCCGGCCCTCCCACCGCAAGCGGGGGGACCGCTCCCTCGCCTCGGTGCGGGCCATCGGCTGGGTCTTTGCCTGGGGCCAGTCCCGCCATGCCCTGCCCACCTGGTATGGCATGGGCGGCGCCATCGAGCGCTGGCGCGGCACCGACCCGGAGCGCCTGGCCAAGCTGCAGACCATGTACCGGGACTGGCCCTTCTTCCGCACCCTGCTGTCCAACGCCCAGATGGCCCTGTACAAGTCGGACATGAACATTGCCGAGGAATATGCCTGGCTATGCCAGGACCGGGAGGCGGGAGAACGCATCTACGCCACCATCCGGGACCGTTACCAGCGATCGGTCCGGCAAATACTGCATGTGGCGGATGTCAGCACCCTGCTGGAAGAAGCCCCCGAGCTGGCCATCTCCCTGGCCCATCGCAACCCCTACCTGGACCCCCTCAACCACATCCAGGTGATCCTGCTGCGCAACCTGCGCAGTGCCGAAGGCGATGGCCCCAGCCCCTGGCTGGAACCCCTGCTGCGCTCCATCAATGCCATTGCGGCGGGGCTGCGCAACACCGGCTGAACCCGCATGGGCGAGGGCCGCCGTCGTGACTACCCGGGCAGGCCCGGGGCGGCCTCCCGCCAGGCCATCACCGCCGGGGCCACCTGATCCAGGCTGGCCACATGGGTCAGCCCCGGAATATCGGCCGGGGGCCGGACCACCCCTGCGCCGCCCACCCAGATGTCCACCCGGGGCGGCAGCACCTCGCGCAGTTGCTCGATGGCCGGGGCAATGCGCCGCCCTGGGAAGTTGCTGCTGAAGGACAGGACCACGATGTCCACCGAGCGGGACTGGACGGCCGCCAGGATTTCCCGCACCGGGGTCTGGGTCCCCAGGTAGAGGCAGTAGCTGCCCTCCAGCGCCGCCATGGCCGCCACCATCAGGAGACCCAGCCCGTGGGGCTCGCCCGGCAGGCTGGTGAGCAGGAGATTGGGGCGCCGGTCAGGATCGTTCAGGTCATCGATCACCCGGTTCAGCACCGACTGGATGGCTTCGGTCAACAAGTGCTCTTCGTGGATATCCAGCTCCCCCAGGGACCAGCGCTCCCCCACCTGGACAATCAGGCGTGCCATTCTGTCCTGGACAAATTCCGAAACCCCGACCCGATACATCTCCTGCAGCAATACCCGGCGCAAGCGCCCGGTATCGTGCTGGCGCAGGGCATGCAGGTAGGTTTCGAAGTCATCCTGGCCTACGGGCCCGGTGGATCTGGCCGACGCCAGCCGGCCGTTGGCCATGGCGGACAACTGGTCCGGCGCCAGTCCCACCACCTTGGCCGGACGCATGCCGGCATCCAGCAGCCGCTTGATCAGGCGCAGCCGGTCCACCTGGACCTGGGGATACAGGCGCTCGCCGGTTTCGTCCCGGTCGGGCAGGGGAAAACCATAGCGGCTCTCCCATTTCCGCAACACTTCCTTGGTAATGCCGGTCTCCCGCTCCACGGCACTGATGGGCAAGCTGGTTTGAAGGTCTGCGATCTCAGTCATTATTCAATTATGTCCTGGACAAATATGTTGACACGCACTTTAGCATTACCTATCTTAAGCACAAATGCATTTTTGTCTAGGACATGACATGGACACCACGACCCGATCTGCCGCTCGACCCGCTGCGACACACGTTGCCAAACGGCATCGTCCCTCCCCTGCCCTGGTCTGGCTCGGCAGCCTGATCCTGCTGCTGGCAGCGGCCTGGCAGGCTGGCCAAGCCCTGGCTTCCGACTGCCCGTCCCTGTTGCAGCATCGCTTCAACAGCCTGCAGACCGGACAACCCCAGGACCTGTGCCAATACCGGGGCCAGGCGATCCTGGTGGTCAATACCGCCAGCAAATGCGCCTACACCGACCAATATTCAGGCCTGGAAGAGCTCTACCGGCGCTACAAGGACCGGGGCCTGGTGGTGCTGGGCTTCCCCAGCAACGATTTCGGCGCCCAGGAACCGGGCAGCAACAAGCAGATCGCCACCTTCTGCCGGCTAACCTACGGGGTGGAGTTCCCCATGTTCGAGAAGACCCAGGTGGTGGGCGCCGGCCGCAACGCCCTCTATCGCCAGCTGGAATCCCGCACAAACCAGGTGCCCCGCTGGAATTTCCACAAATACCTGATCGACCCCACCGGCCGGGAAGTCCTGTCCTTTCCCTCCAACCTGACCCCGGACGACCCCAGGCTGATGAATGCCATCCACCGGATGCTGGAGTCCCGCCGGACCCAGGGCAAGACCACCTGAACCCAGGAGACCACCATGAGCGCCACCCGCATTGCCATCAACTGGGTCGAACAGGGCCTGGTCCCGGACGTGGTCCTGCGCCAGGCCATCCGGCGCCTGTGCCGGCAACGCCTGGACGAGATCGCCGGCCACGACAGCGAAGCCAGCGCCCGCGCCCTGGAAGCCTTCATCCAGGCGATGAACCTGTCGCCCGTGGCGCCCGTTCCGGAGCAGGCCAATGCCCAGCATTACGAGGTGCCCGAGCAGTTCTTCGGCCAGGTCCTGGGGCCCTTCCGCAAATACAGCTGCGCCTATTGGCCCGAGGGCGTGGACAGCCTGGAGCAGGCCGAAATCGCGGCCCTGGACCTGACCTGCCAGCGGGCCGGCCTGGCCGATGGCCAGCAGATCCTGGAACTGGGCTGCGGCTGGGGCAGCCTGAGCCTCTGGATGGCCCGGCAATATCCCGCCGCACGTATCACGGCGGTGTCCAATTCCCATTCCCAGCGGGCCTACATCGAGGCCCGGTCCAAGGAACAGGGCCTGACCAATCTGAAGGTGATCACGGCCGACATGAACGCATTCCAGGCCGAAGGGCGCTATGACCGGATCGTGTCCCTGGAGATGTTCGAGCACATGCGCAACTGGGCAGCCCTGTTCGGCCGCGTCCGTTCCTGGCTGGTCCCGGGGGGGCGCTTTTTCATGCATGTCTTCTGCCACCGGGACACCCCCTACCTGTTCGAGGACCGGGGCCCGGACGACTGGATGAGCCGCCATTTCTTCAGTGGCGGGATGATGCCTTCCGACAGCCTGCCCTACCGGTTCCAGCGGGACCTGACCTTGCTCCACCACTGGCGCTGGTCCGGGCTGCACTATGAAAAAACCGCCAATGCCTGGCTGGCCAACATGGATCAGCGCCGGGAAGCCGTGCTGCCTACCCTGGAACAGGCCTACGGCCCGGAAGCGGCAAGCCTCTGGTGGCAGCGCTGGCGCCTCTTCTTCATGGCCTGTGCCGAAACCTTCGGCTACGACCGGGGTCAGGTCTGGTGGGTCTCCCATTACCTGTTCGAACGGCCGGAGTCGGAGTCCTGACCATGGCCGAACACTGCCCGGGTCTGCGCCTGCCCACCCTGCCCCCCTGGGCCGTGAATATCGCGCTGTTCCAGGTGGGCTGGTGGGGCGTGGTGCTGGCGGCGGCCAGCGGCCAGGCGGTTTGGGGCGTCCTGCTGGTGGCCCTGCTGGCGGTCGTCCATCTGCAGCGCACCGGCTGGCAGGCCCGTGAATTCCAGCTCCTGCTGGCCGTGGCCCTGATCGGCCTGGCCTATGACAGCCTGCTCTCCTGGCTGGGTTGGGTGAGCTATGCCGGCAGCGCGCCGGGCAGCCTGGCCCCCCTCTGGATGGTGGCCCTGTGGGTCAATTTCGCCCTCACCCTGAACGGTGCCCTGGCACCCCTGGCCCAGCGCCCGGGCCTGGCCGCCCTGCTGGGCGCCCTGGGTGGCCCCCTGGCCTATTGGGCCGGCGCCGGCCTGGGGGCCATGACCTTCCTGGAACCGCTGCCCGCCCTGCTCTTCCTGGGCTTCGGCTGGGCCATGCTCACCCCGGCCCTGCTGGTCCTGGCCCGGGCTCTGCACCAAGGAGAAACACCATGATCCTACCCGACCCATCCGCCGCCGCCTGGGCCATGGCGGCCGTACTGGCCGCCGCCCTGGCCACCTGGCTCGTCAGCCTGATCAAGCGGGACGTGAGCATCGTGGACAGCCTGTGGGGACCCATGATCGCCCTGGCCGGCTGGGTCTACGCCAGCCAGATCGCAGAACCGGGTCCCAGGACCACTCTGGTGCTGACCCTGGCCAGCCTCTGGGCGCTGCGCCTGTCGGTCTACATCACCTGGCGCAACCACGGCCGGGGCGAGGATCGCCGCTACCAGGCCATCCGGGCCCGCAACCAGCCCCATTTCGAATTCAAGAGCCTCTATCTGGTGTTCGGCCTCCAGGCCCTGCTGGCCTGGATCGTCGCCTGGCCGCTGATGGCAGGGGTGACGGGTACCTCCGCCATGACCTGGCTGACCTTCCTGGGCGCCGGACTGTGGGCCTTCGGCCTGGCCTTCGAGACCCTGGCCGACCATCAGATGGCCCGGTTCAAGTCCGATCTGGCCAATCGCACCACCATCATGGCCCGGGGCCTCTGGGCCTGGAGCCGCCACCCCAACTACTTCGGCGAATGCCTGCTCTGGTGGGGCGCGGGCCTGGTGGCCGTGGATGCCGGCGCGCCCTGGGCCCTGGTCTCCCCGGTCCTGATGACGGTGCTACTGCTGCGGGTATCGGGCGTCACCCTGCTGGAAAAGGACTTGAGCGCCCAGCGCCCGGCCTACCGGGACTACATGGCCCGCACCAGCGCGTTCATCCCCTGGCCGCCCCGGCCCAGGCTGCATAGACCCCGGCATGAGGTGCTGTCATGAGACCCCTGATCCTGCTGGGCCTCCTGGCCGGCTGCCAGTCCGCCCCCCTGCCCCCCCTGGAAACGGTCTCCCGGGTGGATCTGAACCGGTTCATGGGCGACTGGTACGTCATCGCCCACATTCCCACCTTCCTGGAACGGCAGGCCTACAACGCCGTGGAATCCTATCGCCTGGACCCGGAGGGCCGCATCGCCACCACCTTCACCTTCCGGGAGGGCGGCTTCGACGGCGCGGCCAAGCGCTACACGCCCACGGGCTTTGTCACCGATCGGGAAAGCAACGCCACCTGGGGCATGCAATTCATCTGGCCCATCAAGGCGGATTTCCGCATCACCTACCTGACGCCAGACTACGGCATCACCGTCATCGCCCGGCAAAAGCGCGATTACGTCTGGGTCATGGCCCGTCGCCCCCACCTGACCGACCAGGAACGCACGGCGGTGGAAGCCCACGTGGCCGGGCTGGGCTACGACCTAGCCCAACTGCGCTACGTGCCCCAGCGCTGGGAGTCACAGCCATGAAAATCGCCATCGTCGGCAGCGGCATTGCCGGGCTCACCGTGGCCCACCACCTGCACCCCGAGCACGACATCACGGTCTTCGAAGCCGGCGACCACGTGGGCGGCCACGTCCACACCCACGACATCCACCTGGCCGGGCGGGATTACCGCCTCGACACCGGCTTCATCGTCTACAACCACCGCACCTACCCCCTCTTCGTCGAATTGCTGGCCGAACTGGGCGTGGACTCCCAGGCCAGCGACATGAGCTTCAGCGTGTCCTGCGGCGAAAGCGGCCTGGAATACAACGGCACCAGTCTGAACGCCCTCTTCGCCCAACGGGAAAACCTGCTCCGGCCCGGCTTCTGGGCCCTGCTGCGGGACATCCTGCGCTTCAACCGCCAGGCGCCCGAGTGGCTGAAAACCGAAGGTGACGAGATCAGCCTGGGGGAATACCTGGACCGGGGCGGCTACGGCCAGGCCTTCCGGGACTACTACATCCTGCCCATGGGGGCGGCCATCTGGTCCACGGACCCGGCCCTCATGCTGGGCTTTCCGGCCCGCTTCTTCATCCGGTTCTTTGCCAACCACGGCCTGCTGTCGGTCACCGACCGCCCGGTCTGGCGCGTGATCAAGGGAGGTTCCCGCGCCTACGTGGACCGGATCATCACCCCCTTCCGGCACTGTATCCGCCTGGGCCAGCCGGTCACCGGGCTGCGCCGTCTGGTGGATCGGGTGATATTGCATACCGAGGCCGGCGGCGCCGAGACCTTCGATGCCGTCTTCCTGGCCTGCCACAGCGACCAGGCCCTGGCCCTGCTGGACGCTCCCAGCCCGACGGAACAAACGGTGCTGGGCAGCATTCCCTACCAGGCCAACGAAGCGGTCCTGCACACCGACACCCGGCTGCTGCCCAAACGCCGCCTGGCCTGGGCCGCCTGGAACTACCTGATGCCCGAGGGCCCGGGCGGACGCCTGTGCCTGACCTACGACATGAACATCCTCCAGGGCCTGGACGCCCCGGAAACCTTCTGCGTCACCCTCAATGCCACGGACCAGATCGATCCCGATCGCATCCTGGCCCGGATGACCTACCACCACCCCCTGTTCACCACAGCCGGGACCGACGCCCAGCTCCGGCACCGGGAGATCGACGGCACCCAGCGCACCTACTACTGCGGCGCCTGGTGGCGCAACGGCTTCCACGAGGACGGCCTGGTCAGCGCCCTGGATGCCCTGCGCCACTTCCGGGAAGACTTCCACCTGTTGGGCCAGGCCGGCCACGCGCCGCGCCAGGCAAGGCAGGCATGATGGAAAGCGCCCTCTACCTGGGCTGGGTACGCCACCGCCGACACAGTCCCCGGCGCCACGCCTTCCGCTACCCCATCTTCATGCTCTGGCTGGACCTGGCCGAGTTGGACCGGGTCTTTGCCGGACGCTGGCTCTGGTCCACCCGCCGACCCAATCTGGCCTGGTTCCGCCGGGCCGATTACTGGGGCGACCCGGCCCGGCCCCTGGACGAGGTGATCCGGGAGGCCGTGGCCGAGCGCACCGGGCAACGCCCGGCCGGCCCGGTGCGCCTGCTCACCCATCCGCGCTACTTCGGCTACGGCTTCAACCCCATCAGCCTCTATTATTGTTATGGCGCCGACGGCACCACCCTGGAAGCCGTGGTGGGCGAAGTCACCAACACGCCCTGGAAGGAAAAGCAGCTTTACGTGCTGCCCATGGCCGACAACCTGGGTCGGGGCGGACGGCTGGAATTCCGGTTCGACAAGACCCTGCACGTCTCCCCCTTCCTGCCCATGGACATGGCCTACCACTGGCGCCTGGCCGCGCCGGGCCCCCGCCTGGCCGTGCACATGGACGACCTGCGCCAGGACGACGTGGTGCTGGACGCCACCCTGAGCCTGGAACGCCGGGAAATCACCGGCCGGTCCCTGGCCGGCGTCCTGCTGCGCTTTCCCCTCATGACCCTGCAAGTGATCTTCGGCATCCACTGGCAGGCCCTGCGCCTCTGGCTCAAGGGCGTGCCCATCCACGACCATCCCCGCCACTCACCCCCCAAGGAGGCGCCCGGACGGGCGTAACGAGATGCAGGAACCCAGCCTTGCCCAAACCCTGACCCCCTGTTCCCCCACCCCCTTCCAGGCCTGGTGCCAACGCCGGGTGGAAGCCAAGCTCCAACGCCTGGACCAGGGCGGCCTGATCCTGGCGGACGGCCAGGGCCAACGTCGCCACGGCCCCGGCGGCAGCCCGGAAGTCCATATCACCGTGCACGACCCCGCCTTCTGGCCGGCGGTGGCCCTGGGCGGCAGCGTGGGCGCGGGCGAAGCCTACATGGACGGCCTGTGGGACACCGACGACCTGACCGGCCTGACCCGCCTGCTGCTGGCCAACCGGGCCGTGCTGGACGGCATGGAAACCGGCTGGGCCCGCCTGTCCGCGCCCTTGCGCGCCCTGGGCCACCTGACCCGGCGCAACAGCCGGGCCGGCAGCCGGCGCAACATTGCCGCCCACTATGACCTGGGCAACGACTTCTACCGCCTCTGGCTGGACGACACCCTGATGTACTCCAGCGCCCTGTTCCAGCGCCCGGACATGACCCTGGCCGAAGCCTCCCGGGCCAAGCTGGACCGCATCTGCCAGATCCTGGCCCTGGGGCCGGACGACCACGTCCTGGAAATCGGCACCGGCTGGGGCGGCTTTGCCCTCCACGCCGCCGGCCGCTACGGCTGCCGGGTCACCACCACCACCCTGTCCCGGGCCCAGTTCGACCTGGCCCGCCAGCGGGTGGCCGACGCCGGCCTGGCCGACCGCGTCAACATCCTGCTCCAGGATTACCGGGACCTGGACGGCCAGTACGACAAGCTGGTCTCCATCGAAATGGTGGAAGCCGTGGGCGCCGCCCACTTGGGCACTTATTTCGACCAGTGCAGCCGGCTGCTGAAACCCCACGGCGCCATGCTGCTCCAGGCCATCACCATTGCCGACCAGCGCTACGCCGGCGCCCTGAAGGAAGTGGACTTCATCCAGAAGCACATCTTCCCCGGCGGCTTCCTGCCCAGCGTCACCGCCCTGGCCCAGGCCATGACCCAATCCGGCGACCTGCGCACCGTGGACCTCATCGACATCGGCCCCCACTACGCCGAAACCCTGGCCCGCTGGCGCGCCAACTTCGAACGCCGGGCCGACGCCGTGCGCCAACTCGGCTTCGATCAACGCTTCCTGCGCATGTGGCGCTTCTATCTCAGCTACTGCGAAGGCGGCTTCCGGGAACGCGCCCTGGGCACCGTGCAAATGCTCCTGGCCAAGCCGGGCTGGCGGGGCGTCTTGCCCGCCGGCCATGGCCAGTCCTTCCGTTAACCCCCCACAAGGAGACCTACCATGATGACCGTCACCCTGGACCCCATCTCACTGAAAGACGTCGTCGACCTGGAACACGCCCCCTTCATCGTCGAAGGCAATGGCAGCGGCGCCATGAAGATCTACTTCGAATCCGAAGCCAACAAGCAGGAATACCTGGACACCGAAATCCACGGCACCCTCAACAGCTCCGGCCTGAAGCAGATCTTCGACGACATTGCCGACAGTCCCATCACCGGAAGCATCAACTGATGGCCACCGGCAACACCCCCCGTCATCTGCTCATCGTCGCCCACGGCAGCCGGCGCCAGGCCTCCAACCAGGAAGTCCTGGCCCTGGCGGACCGGGTGGCAGACCTGAAATCGCCCGGCATCGACCACGTGGAAACCGGCTTCCTGGAACTGGCCGAACCCTCCATCCCCGACGCCCTGGACCGCTGTGCCGCCCTGGGTGCCGGCGAGATCGTGGTCATGCCCTACTTTCTGGCCGCCGGCACCCACGTCACCCAGGACATCCCCGAAGCCCTGGACGAATTCCAGGCCCGGCACCCCGACATCGCCGTGCGCCTGACCCGACACCTGGGCGCCGCCGACGTCATGGCCCAGACCATCCTGGACGTGGCCCGGCCCCAAACATGACCCGCATCGCCCCCATGACCTGACACCCCGGCGGCCACCCCGCCCCCACCCTGAGGAGAGCACCATGAGCTGGCTACGCAAACGCACCGACAGCCGCCGCGCCCCACCCGGCCTGGAATGGGAACTGCTGAAGAACATGCCGCGCATCTTCGTCATCGGCAACCTGGTACCGGTGCTGGCCGCCGGCCTGGCCCGGCTCTGGCCCCACAGCGGCAGCCCCGAAGCCATCGCCGCCCAGCTCCACATGGTGGACATCTACGCCTTCAGCGCCGTCGTCCTCCACTGGACCCTGGTGCTCACCGTCAGCCTGGGCTGCTTCATCGTCATGGTCATGAAAGGCCCCGTCTACGAAGCCGACAGCTACCCCCTGCCCGACGCCGACCGCCCCTACCCCGGGCCAAGGCGCTAAGAACCCTGGACGCTTTCGCGACTTCCTCCGCTCCAAAAGTCATGGATGATGCGGGAGCGGCAGAAGCCGCGATGAAGCAGGCAATCGTTCATTCCGCATGGCCCCGGCACACATCATCAGCCCGGAACAAAACCCCCAGGTATGGAATCAATAGCTCATCGCCCGCCCACGCCGGGCACATCACAGGAGACCACCATGAACATGCGCAAACCCCTCGCCTTCGCCCTCTCCCTCATGGCCGCCGCCCTCATGCTGGCCCCCGCCGCCAACGCCGGCAAAGGCTACTGCGACAGCCAACGCGCCGGCCCCGGCATGAGCCAGAAAGGCATGGGCCAAGGGTGTGAAAACGCCTGCCCCCACATGGCCAAAAAGATGAAATCCGCCCAACAGCCGGGCAAATCCCTGGGCGTCCTGGTCAGCGACATCAGCAACGCCCACCTGGATGAAAACGGCCTGACCCACGGCGTCCACGTGGCCGATGTACAAGCCGACAGCGCCGCCCAGGCCGCCGGCCTGCAAGCCGGTGACATCATCCAAACCTACGCCGGCAAACCCGTCTACTCCGCCGACCGCCTGCGCTGGCTGGTGCGCCAGACCGAAACCGGCAAAGCCACCGAAATCCAGCTCCTGCGCGGCAAGGAAAGCGTCACCCTCAACGCCACCCTGGCCGAACCCAAAGCCCCCGAAGCCTGCCCCGGCAAAGGCAGCAAGCGCTGGGACACCTGACCCGAACCAACGCATTCCCACCCCCACCAGGGCCGCCCCGGGCGGCCCTTTCCATTTCCAGCGCCCCCAACTATCCAACCCAAGCTGCAGGGCCGGCTTCAGCCGGCCGCTTTCACCTACACCCCCACACCCCAGGCGGGCTGAACCCCACCCCACCAAACCACCGCTCCCCATGTGGGGCCGGCTTCAGCCGGCCGCTTTTCACCTACAACACCACACCCACGGCGGGCTGAACCCCGCCCCACAAAACCACCGGCCACCCCCTGTGGGGCCGGCTTCAGCCGGCCGCTTTTCAACCCTGCATCCCAAAGGCTCAATTTTTGAGCCCAGCCCGGCGTAAAACAGAAACCACCCCATCCACCCGGAGGTTTCCATGATCCGCCGCCACTTCCTCACCCGCCTGACCGGCCTGCTCGGATTGACCGCCCTGCCCGCCGCCGCCCGCCCCACCCGGTACCACCTCATCCAGGCCTGCCCCCTGGCCGGCTTCCAGCACCACCAAGCACACACCCTGACCCAATACCTCACCGTGGGCGACCGCCTGGAACTCCGCCGGGAACCCCAAAACCCCCACGACCCCGACGCCATTCGCGTC
>DYHB01000020.1:0-9330 GCA_020724415.1 Thiobacillus sp. | reverse complement strand
TTGGCCCGGACGAGTTGTGCCGGATCGAAGTAAATCCCAACGGGCCGCCGGGCCTGCTTCTGTACGACCCCAACGCCATTCGCGTCGACTTTAACGGCCGAAAACTGGGCTATATCCCCGCCCACCAAAACCAGACCACCGCCCTGATGCTGGACCACGGCATCCCCCTCCAAGCCCGCATCGGCAACCTGTCCCGGCACAGCAACCCCTGGCGCCGCCTGTCGGTTGAGGTTTGGCTGGTGGGGTGAGAGACTAACGGCAAACTAACGAAACCGGGGGGATAGCATGGCGTTCTGGGGCAAACTTGTACATCTTGCAGATGACACTACTGAAGCTCTTCCACTCGCTGAGCACAGTATTGATGTTGCCTCCGTATTCCGCGCTTTGTGCGATCTCCCAGCCATACGACGGAGCCTATCTGCCTCACTTCCAGCAGACCGATTGCCTGAAATATTGCTCGACCGGCTAGCTGTATTCGCCCTGTTTCATGATCTAGGAAAATGCAATATTGGGTTTCAAGCCAAACGTGACCCATCGGCTAAAACCAGAGCCGGGCACGTTCTCGAAACAGCGCCACTTTTCTTTGACGAGGACTTATCCGTCAAGGCGGCCAATGCACTTGGTTTAATCGATATAACGGATTGGTTTGACGACCCCGAGGGAGGGGCAAGGCTGTTGACTGCGGCCATTTCACACCATGGAAAACCCGCGTTTGACCAAAGCATTGCCGATAGCGTTGCCATACGTGCAATGCGCCGCCATTGGCAGGCTGATGAAGACCTGGACCCATTTGTCGGCTTGAGAGAATTAGGTGATACCGCACGAAGAGCCTTCCCGTTGGCATTCAACAAAACTGCGCCTGCGCTAAGAGTGTCTATCGAGCTTGAACACCGCTTCGCTGGCTTGGTCATGCTGGCCGACTGGCTAGGTTCGCATCGAGAAGCTTTCTTCCCTTTCGAGCACACAGGAGAACGCATATCGTGGTCACGACGGCAAGCAGTTAAAGCGCTTGCAGCCGTAGGGCTGGACGTATCTCAAGCACGCAGGAAAATTGCACTAGGACTGCCAAGCTTCGCTACGGTTTTTAACCTCCATGTAGTTCCTCGCCCACTGCAAGCAGCCCTGACAGTCGCCTCGTTGCCTGAGTTGCTGATTGCTGAATCAGATACTGGCTCAGGAAAAACAGAAGCCGCGATCATGCATTTTCTTGCGCTCTTCGCGGCGGGGCATGTCGACGGGCTTTATTTCGCCTTACCAACCCGGGTTGCAGCTCGAGAACTGTATCGACGGGTTCTGGAAGCAACGAAGCGTGTCTTTGGCCCGGACCATCCCCCTGTTCTATTGGCGGTCCCCGGGTATACCCATATCGACGGCGAACCGCTCAATGCACTGCCATCCGAAACCCACCTGTATCATGAACAAGACCAGTTCCACCGAGAGCGCACCTGGGCCGCAGAGCGCCCCAAGCGTTTTCTGGCTGCACCTGTCGCAGTGGGGACCATCGATCAGGCACTTTTTTCCGCCATCCAGGTGCCGCACGCACACTTACGGGCAGCCTGTCTGGATCGGTCGCTCCTAGTCATCGACGAAGTGCACAGCTCTGATGTCTACATGCGCTATCTATCGCGCAAGCTGCTTGAACGGCATCTAAAGGCAGGCGGCCGTGCATTGTTGCTATCCGCCACGCTGGGTAGCGCGGCGCGCGCCGAATACCTGTCACCGGGGCGCCGCCCTCGGCCCGTTGAATCGTTCGAGGAAGCGACGACCAGGCCATACCCTGCATTGAGTGCACCCAACATGGAGATGCGCGCTTTGACCGATCCTGCTGGATACGTCAAGACCGTACAACTTCAACCGTTGAATTGCCTGTCGACACCCGAGACCCTGCTCCCCGAATTGCGCAATGCCATGTATGCCGGTCAGCGTGTACTGGTGATCATGAACACAGTAGGACGAGCCATTGCGCTAACCCGTCAAGTCGAAACCGACCCCGAGTTGGCCGCCAGCCTGTTCACAGTAGAAAACCGCCGTTGCCCGCATCATGGCCGTTTTGCCCGTGTGGATCGGGAACTCATGGACCACGCTGTCGGGGCGGCCTTGGGCAAAGGTTCACCTTCCGGCGCGAGACTTCTGATCGGCACCCAGACACTGGAACAAAGCCTCGACATCGATGCCGACTGGCTGGTCACAGACCTCTGCCCCATCGACGTCCTGTTGCAACGTATCGGCCGTCTGCATCGACACGACCGCGGGTTGCGCCCAATGCCTGTCTGCACCGTCTTGCTACCTGAAGAAGATGATTTTTCCTCGTTCATCAACCGGTCCGGAGAAGTACGGCAAAAGGGATTGGCCGGACTCGGTTCAGTTTACGAAGATCTTCGCATCTTGCAATTGACCCGCGATCTTGTTGCCCAGCCCCCCCGCATCCAGATACCACGAGACAACCGGCTGCTGGTTGAAACCGCGACCCACCCCGAACGGCTAGCGACACTGCAAGGCGAGGCATGGGCACGCCACGCACAGCACATCGAGGGTATAGGCGGCGCACAACAAAGCGCCGCGCATAGCGCCGCCATGCCTGACAAACATTTCGGTGATTTTATTTTCCCCCCCATCGAAGATCAGTTGGTCACCCGTCTCGGCCTGAACAACCGGCAACTTGCCTTGGGCGACATCTACACCTCGCCCTTTGGCCAAGCCATGGACGAAATCAATATTCCCGGCCATCTCGCCAAGGGACTGGAATCCGAACAGGCCCACCGAATCATCCAGGAGCCAGACAGTTTGCTCATCCAGGCCGACCCAGCCGGCCAATTCGTTTACCGCTACTCTCGTTTTGGATTGGAGAAGATCGATGAACCTGCTCGTTGATCCCGTTTTTCGTGTCCGAACCTCGGAAGGCATCGGCAGGCATGACCTGCCGCACCTGATGGCCCTGTTGGGCGAAGACAAGGTTGAATGCCTGCCCGGTCTGCAACGCCATCAGGAGGATGCGTTCAATGTCTTTATCTGCTATCTCGCTGGGGCGGTCCTCGTCAGGGCGGGCGCGACAGAACCGCGGCAAACAGCCGATTATTGGCGTGAAGGCATTCGCGTCCTCACGCGGGAGGAGGGTTGCGACGACGACAGCGCGTGGACATTGGTAGTGGAAGACCCGACCAGGCCGGCATTCATGCAGCCCCCGGCACCTGATCTGGCCACTTTCAGGCGTGACTACAAACCCAAGGCCTCGACACCGGATGCCTTGGACGTAATGCAGACAGCGAAGAATCACGACGTCAAGTCGGCACGAGCCGATCCGGGTGATCTAGAAGCGTGGATCTATGCCTTGGTCAGTTTGCAAACAACCATTGGCTTCCTTGGCGCCGGTAACCAAGGAATTTCGCGAATGAACGGTGGATTCGGCAGTCGACCTATTGTCGGATGGCAGGACGGCCGTCGATCTGGGCACAGGTTCAAACATAGTATTGAGGCGCTCACTGCGCAGCGATCAACGCTACTTGAACCGCCCCATTATTACCTGCCACATGGCAAAGCATTACTTTGGGTCGACCCGTGGGATGGCACTACCAGTCTTTCCCTCGACAGCCTCGATCCTTTCTATATCGAAATCGCCCGTCGAATTCGACTTATTTGTCAGCACACCGGCCTGATTGCACTAGGCGCATCCTGCGCGAAAACACGCATTGCAGCCAAAGAACAATCCGGCAACCTTGGTGATCCATGGATACCGATCAATATCAAAACCAATGGCGCGTTAACCGTGCCGGAATCTGGTTTAACCCCCAGTATGCTTAGAGACTTGATCTTCGGTGATGGCAATCTGAAACCCGCAGCAATGCAAATACCATCCTCCACAACAGGCAGTGGTTGGCTAAACGTCTCTGTGCTTGTTCGCGGCCAAGGCACAACTGACGGCTTTCGCGAGGCATCGATTCGAATTCCAGAACGAGCCCGTCCCATTCTGTTTGGTGGAGGCCAACGACGTGACCAGCTAGCCAAATTATCGAAACAAGGACTAGATGCCGCAGCCACAATTCAGTTTAAGGCCCTGCGGCCCGCTTTGTTCTCGCTCATGGAAGGCGGGCCTGAATCCATCGTTCTAGACAAGACCGAAATCGCAAAATGGGTCGATAACGTGGTTCACCCATTCGGTCTGAATTGGAACCCACTGTATTTCGACTGGCTATGGTCCACGCTGAGTGAGACCGACGAAGACGCCGCTCTTCGACCCTGGTTCGAGCAATTACGCGAACTTGCCCAAGACACCCTCAACCGTGCTATGGCGCGTGCCCCACTGCATGGAGGTCGCTCCTATCGCGCAAAGACCAAGGCTCAAGGCATGTTCATCGGCAGCTTGTACAAGCATTTCTCAAAATACATGGAGGTAAACCATGACCACCCCTGAACTACGCGCACCGGCAGCGCATGTGCCGTCCCTGGCGAAACTGTTGGCAAGCAACGGCATTCCGAATGGAGAACGCGCTGCACTCAAGCGCATGGCGCTGGATGGCCCGGCACCCTTGGCGTTGCATCGCATGGTGTTGCGCCATATCGACGAGTCTTGGCAAAACGGAAGTTGGCTTGCCGACTGGCGCACCTTGATCTGTGCATTGGCACTGCAGCGCGATGGCGGCTTCGACCCGCATAAACCCCTTGGCCAGGCCCTTGCGGAAGTACGCTTTGCGGAAAGCCGGCTGGAACGACTGCTTGCCGCCAGCGACGACACCTTGCGCACCCTTGCCCTGCGCGCCGCTCGACAGGTGGCCGCCAAGGGCATTGCCTGTGACTGGCGCCACTTCGCCGATCTGCTGTTTTCCCGTCTGCCCGATGCGCGTGAACGCATCAACACCTGTATTGCCCGCGATTTCTATCGTCATCTGAAAACCATGGAGGAATAACTAACATGTTTCTGCAAATTCACACCCTGACGTCCTATGCCGCCGCGCTGCTCAACCGTGACGATGCCGGCCTGGCGAAACGAATCCCCTTCGGCAATGCCGAGCGCATGCGGGTTTCCTCTCAGTGTCTGAAAAAGCACTGGCGTGACGATCTGCACAGAACACTCGATTTGCCCAACGGCATTCGCTCCCGGATGTTCTTTGAGCGGGAAGTGCTAAGGCGTGTCCTTGAAGCCGGGGTCGAAGAACAGCAAGCGCGCAAGATGATCGAAGCCTTGTTGAAACGGGTGGTCCAGGGTGGTCAAGACAAAACCAATCCACTACGGCTTAACCAACCTGTTCTGTTCGGAAAACCTGAGGCGGACTATCTGGTCAGCTTGATCAATGAATGCGCAAAGAGTGGCGATGATCCGGTCAAGACACTTGAAGATCGACTTAAAGGAGAAAAGGGCAACTTACGCGCTTTGATGAAAGCCGCCGGCCAGGATGACCTCTATGCAGGTATCGAAGGCGCCATGTTTGGCCGTTTCGTCACATCCGACATCCTTGCCCGATCCGATGCGGCGGTGCATGTGGCACACGCGTTCACTGTGCATCCGATCTCGACCGAAGTGGACTATTTCACCGTAGTGGACGATCTCAAGGAAGCCTATGAAGATGCCGGTGCGGCCCATGCCGGCGACATAGAACTTGGTGCCGGTCTGTTCTACGGCTACGTTGTGGTCGATGTGCCATTGCTGGTATCCAACCTCGCCGGGTGCGACGCCAAGGACTGGAAAGCACAGCCAGCCGAGACGTTAAAAGACGCGCGTGACGTACTGAAACGACTGGTCAACGCCATCGCCACCGTCAGTCCCGGCGCCAAGCTTGGTTCCACGGCGCCTTACGCCCGAGCCGCTTGCGTGCTCCTTGAAACCGGCAACAGCCAACCCCGTACTCTGGCCAATGCCTATCTGAAAGCGCTCAAGCTCAGCGGCGACCCCATGCAGCAAGCCGTGAACGAACTCGGTCGCCACCTGAACGCCATCGATGACATGTATGGCCGGAACGAACAACGCTTCGTCTCGTCCACCCAGGGCACGGATGAGTTGAAGGACACCCCTGCCGCACCCTTGAGGGACAGCCTCACCAAGGCCATGGATAGCCTGTTCGGAGCGGACTGATGGACGCGCTCATCCTCCGACTGGATGCGCCGCTGATGAGCTTCGGTGGCGTCATGGTCGACCATCACAATTTCACCGACCGGTTTCCGGGGCTTTCACTGTTTGCCGGCCTGTTGGCCAACGCCATGGGCTGGTCGCATGCCGACGGCGACAAGATCGGCCGGCTTCAGGATCGGCTGGTGATTGCCTCACGCTGGGACATCGCACCCGAGGTCATCATCGATTACCACACTGTCGATCTTGGCCAGGAAAAGATGCGCGAGCCAGGCTGGACCACGCGAGGGCAACCTGAACATCGAGACGGCGGACCGGGTGCCAAATTTGGCACGCACCAGCGCTACCGTCACTTCTTAGCCAATGGCGTTCTCACGACTGCCTTGTCACTGGGACAGGAAGACTCCCCCAGTCTCGACGATATTGAATCAGCGCTTCGCCACCCCGTGCGTCCCTTGTTCCTCGGCCGCAAGACCTGCCTGCCCAGTTCTCCAATTCTATTGAGCCGAACCAGCGGGACGGATGTACTGAACATCCTCAAAACCGTGCCGCGCTTCACCTGTCCAACCAGGCCACAGCAAGAGGCCATGGCGGCACGCTGGCCGGCCGACATCGGCAATCCGCGTGAAGAACAGATCAAACCCGTTTACGACCAACGCAACTGGAAGAATCAGTGGCATGCGGGAAGCCGCATGGTTGCGGAAGGACCGATGGAGGAAACGAAACCATGTACATGATCGATCTCCCGCTTGATGCCGCCAAGTTGATGCGCTTCGCCTGGGGACAGGGCCATGGTCGCGCTGCGGATGAGGATTTTGGTTACGCCACCCACGCCTGGCTTGCCGCCACACTGGGGGCTACTGCTCCGAAGCCATTCAGGTTGCAGGAGAACCGCAGTGGCCTGCGTCTGCTTGGCTACACTGTAGCGCCGCTGGCGGAATTGGTCGAATATGCCCAATCCTTTGCCGACCCAAGCGCGTTGGCGGTCTGTGACTGGACAGCCGCTGCTGGCAAAACCATGCCAAACAATCTGGAAGGAGGCCGCCGCCTGGGCTTCGAGGTGCGGGCTTGCCCAATCAGTCGGGCGGAACGTGAGCGCGACGTATTCCTGGTCGCCCTGAGTCGAGCCGAAGCAGACGGACATGAACCGCCCACCCGTCCGCAGGTCTATGTCGACTGGCTGCACAAACAGCTGACGAACAATGAGGCCGCCACTGTCGAAATGGAATCACTGCGGTTGATCGGATTCCGCCGGGTTCGCGGACAACGGAATGCACGCACCGACGGCCATGCAAAGCAACGTGGCGTGGAACGGCCAGATGCCCTTTTTACCGGCGAATTGACGATCCGGGACACGGATGCTTTCCAGCAGTTATTGGCGCGTGGAATAGGCCGCCACCGTGCCTTCGGCTTCGGGATGATGCTATTGAGGCCGCCCGCTCTGAGTGCTTGAGAACAGGCCATGGCTTCAAACGCATTGTTCTCGGGCCGGCTCGGTCTGGCAGATTCCCGTGTTCCACATACGGATCGGCATGGTCTGATCTGGCTATCGCGCGGTCGACTTTTTGTTGAGGATGGCACGCTTCGTTTTGTATGTACGCAATCCACCGATCTGGATGCGGGCGATTACGCCATTCCTTACCAAACTGTCTCGCTCATCCTCCTCGGCCCGGGATCGACGGTTAGCCATGATGCCCTTCGGATTCTGGCCCGACACGGCACACTGCTCGCCGCCGTCGGCGAAGGTGGCGTGAAGTTCTACACTGCCCCACCCATGGGCCAAGGCCGAAGCGAAGTAGCCCGAGCCCATGCCCGGCTGTGGGCCGATGAAGAACAGCGACTGGATATAGCCCGACGAATGTATGCGTTCCGATTCGGGAAAATCCTTCCCCACCGGGATATCGCAGTACTGCGTGGCATTGAGGGCGCAAGGATGAAGGAGACCTACCGCATCACAGCCGACCGCTATGACATTCCTTGGGAGGGACGACGCTACAACCGTGATCGACCCGACGACGCAGACATCCCCAACCAAGCCATCAACCATACCGCTACATTCGTCGAATGTGCAGCGGATATTGCGGTCGCCTCAGTGGGTGCACTGCCTCCGCTGGGATTCATCCATGAGGACTCTAGCAACGCCTTCACACTGGACATTGCAGACTTGTTTCGCGCCGAGTTCACTATCCCGTTGGCCTTTCGCGTAGCCAAAATGGCCCTCGACGACAAACAAATCCCGTTAGAACGCGCCTTGCGCAAAGAAGCGGCAAAGGAATTTCGGCGCGCAAAACTGATCCCAAAAATGATAGACAGGGTCAAGGAACTACTTCATGTCGATGACGGTGGTTGTAACTAGGAACGTATCCGACCGCGTACGCGGCTTCCTTGCGTCATCAATGCTTGAGCTTGCACCAGGTGTATACAGTGCCCCGCGCATTTCTCCAGCTGTGCGCGAGCGAATTTGGTGTGTTTTGTCAGGCTGGTTCCCGAATGAAACACAAGCATCCATCGTGATGGTTTGGGCGAACTCTGAAATGCCTGGCGGTCAATCCCTGCTGACACTCGGCTGTCCTCCAATCAGGATCACCGAAATTGACGGGTTGCTAACTGCACGGCGCACCACCGATCTTTAACAATTCATAGATAATTCAAGGCACTATTCTTTAGAGTCTCCCCCGCATACGCGGGGATCGACCTTTTCCGGTCCGATAACAACACCGCGATAGATTGTCTCCCCCGCATACGCGGGGATCGACCCGACCGCCTTCGCCATCGCCGCCTCAATCTGGCGTCTCCCCCGCATACGCGGGGATCGACCTCTTCCCGACGCCGCCAAGGACCGCATCCGCGCGTCTCCCCCGCATACGCGGGGATCGACCCGATGACGACCACTACAGCGTCGACGGCCGCAGGTCTCCCCCGCATACGCGGGGATCGACCTCATGGCAATCCTCGACCAATACGGCAACCCGAGTCTCCCCCGCATACGCGGGGATCGACCCTCGCCGTGGTCGCTGGCTAGACCGTGATCATTGTCTCCCCCGCATACGCGGGGATCGACCCCAGGCGGTCGATGAGGGGCGCATCCATTTTGAGTCTCCCCCGCATACGCGGGGATCGACCCGGACGCAGAGTTAGAAGGCTGAAAGGGAAACAGTCTCCCCCGCATACGCGGGGATCGACCTGGCTGCTCGACTGGATGGACGCGCAGCCTGAGGTCTCCCCCGCATACGCGGGGATCGACCCCTGCTATTTTCGTTGTTGTCAATAGT
>DYHB01000019.1 GCA_020724415.1 Thiobacillus sp. | reverse complement strand
CCTGACCGGCTGCAGCGACGATGACAAGGCCCTGGCCCTGACCATCCTGCACATCAACGACCACCATTCCCACCTGGATGCCGAAACCACCACTCTGAAGCTGAATGACGCCACGGGCGCCCAAAAGAACGTCACGGTGGAACTGGGCGGCTTCGCCCGGGTGGCCCAGGCCATCCAGGAACTGGCGGCCGGAACCAAAGACGCCGTGCTCAAGCTCCATGCCGGCGATGCGATCACTGGCGACCTGTATTACACCCAAAGCGAGGGCGAGGCCGACGCCGCCGCCATGAATACCGTCTGTTTCGATGCCTTCGCCCTGGGCAACCATGAATTCGATGGCGGCGATGCCGGCCTGGTCAAATTCCTGGATTTCCTGGGCGCCCAGCCCAAGACCTGCAATACCCCGGCCCTGTCCGCCAACCTGCAAGCCGGTGGCGATGCTCTGAAACAGAAGGTCAAGCCCTACACCATCGTCAAGCGCCAGGGTCAGGAGATCGGCATCGTCGGCCTGACCGTCAGCAACAAGACCAAGAACGCCTCCCGGCCCGATGCCAATACCAATTTCGACAACGAAATCAGCAGCGCCCAGGCCGCCATCAACACCCTCAAGGGCCAGGGCGTGAACAAGATCATCCTGCTCACCCACCAGGGCTATGGGGCCGACGTGGCCATGGCGCCCCAGTTGTCCGGCGTGGATGTAATCGTGGGAGGCGACTCCCACACCCTGCTGGGACCGGACAGCCTGACCGGGTTCGGCCTCACCCCCGGCGGCGCCTACCCCACCCAGGTGACCGACAAAGACGGCAAGAAGGTCTGCGTGGGCCAGGCCTGGCAGTACAGCTACGCCGTGGGGGAAATGAAGGTGAACTTCGACAAGAACGGCGACGTGACCAGTTGTGCCGGCCAACCCCGCATCCTGGTGGGCGACAGCTACAAGGTGGCGGGCGCCGATGCCAGTGAAGCCGACGCCGCCGCCTTCCGGGCCGGCATCAACGCCAGCAACGGCCTGATCCGCATCACCCAGCCCGCCGCCGGCACCGTTACTGCCCTGACCAGCTTCAAGGAGGCCAAGGACGCCCTGGGCCTCCAGGTGGCGGGCAGCAGCAACGACAACCTCTGCCTGCGCCGGGTGCCCGGTCCCAAGCGGGATACCACCCGCTCCCGCCTGGGTGATGTCTGCAACCTGGACCCCAACGTCATCGCCCACGGCGGCGACATCCAGCAACTGGTGGCCGAAGCCTTCCTGGCCCAGGGCCAGCGCTTCGGTGGCGCCGACATCGCCCTGCAGAATGGCGGCGGCGTGCGCGTCGACATCCCGGCCGGCGACATCACCGTGGGCAAGGTCTATGAGCTTTTGCCCTTCAAGAACCTGCTGGTGCGCATGACCCTGACCGGCGCCGAGGTGAAGTCCACCCTGGAAGACGCCGTGGATTCGGTCATCGGGGGCACCGGCACCGGCGCCTACCCCTATACCGCCGGCCTGCGCTTCGACGTGGACATGAACCAGACCAAGGGCAACCGGGTCACGAACCTGCAATTCCGCAAGGCCGACGGCTCCTGGGAAGTCTTCGACGCCAGCCGCAGCTACCGGGTCATCACCAACAACTTCACCTCGGGCGGCGGCGACAACTACCTGACCTTGAAGGCCGTCCCCGCCGAACGCCAGGAAAACACCTTCCTGGACTACGCCGACTCGTTCCTACAATACCTGAAGGACAATACCCCCCTGGCCAAGTTGCCGGTCAGCCTTTACAGCACCCAGAACTACACCGAAACGCCCTGACCCCCAGGGCTTGCCTCTCCACCCCGCTACGGCGGGGTTTTTTTTGGCTAGACTGACGCCGTCATCCGACTTTGGAGCCCCGCGCCATGGCCGATCCTTCCGCAACCCATGCCGAAACCCTGCTGGACCTGAAGCCCGGAGCCTTTCCCTACGAAAGCCGCTTCGCCCAGATCGGCCAGGCCCGGCTGCACTACATCGACCAAGGCCGGGGGCCCCTTATCCTCCTGCTCCACGGCAACCCCACCTGGAGCATCCTCTACCGGGGCCTGATCGACGGTCTGAAGGACAGCTACCGCTGTATCGCCGTGGACCTGGCCGGTTTCGGCCTGTCCCAGGCACCGCCGGGGTTCTCCTTCCTGCCCGAGGACCACGCCCGGCTGATCACGGCCCTGCTGGAGCAACTCGACCTCCGGGAAGCCACCCTGGTGGCCCATGACTGGGGTGGCCCCGTGGGCCTGGCCAGCATGCTGGCCACCCAGGGGCGCATCACCCGCCTGTGCCTGGGCAACACCTGGGCCTGGCCGGTGAACGGCGATTTCCATTTCGAGTGGTTCTCCAGACTGCTGGGCGGCCCCATCGGCCGCCATCTGGCCCATCGCCACGCCATCTTCATCAACGGCATCATGCCTACCTCCATGCGCCGACGAAAACTGGCCGGGGAGGAACTGGACCTCTACCGGGCCCCCTTCCGGGATCGGGCCGCACGCCGACCCATGCATGTCTTTCCGGGCGCCATCACTGGCAGCCGGACCTTCCTGGCCGGTCTGGAACAGGGTATTCCCAGCTTCAAGGGACCAGTCCGATTCCTTTGGCCGGAAAACGACATCGCCTTCCGGACCAAGGAACTGGCCCGCTGGCAGACGCTGTTGCCCCAGGCCGAGGTGGTGCGCATCCCCCGTTGCGGTCACTTCCTTTGGCTGGACGCCCCGGAAGAGTGCCTGGCGGCCGTCCGGGATTTCATGGCCACCGGTGCCCCCAGGGTCACGACAGGTGCCTGAATACGGTGGGGCGGGGTTCAGCCCGCCAACACCCATGCCCCAAGCCACGTCCTGGGGGTGCGTCTACATCGGATCGGGAACGTTGGCCGGCTGAAGCCGGCCCCACAGAGAAGGCCAGAGAGCGGGCCCAGCATCTCGGGCCTAGGGTGTCGCACGGACCAGGTCTGCCGCCACCATCTCTTCGGCCAGGGCCTCCGCCAGCAGCGTCGGGCGCCAGCCCAGGAGATCGGCGGCCAGGCGAGCGTTGCCGCGCACCTCGTCCACTTCCGCCGGGCGATACAGGGCCGGGTCCACCCGGGCCAGGAGCCGTCCGGTGTTGGCATCGCACAGTTGTTCCTCCGTGGCCTGGCCATCCGATACCGGCTCGAAACCCGCCCGGCGCGCTGCGGCCACCAGGAACCCCCGCACCGTCAGGCTATGGCCGGTGGCCAGAACGAACTCCCTGGGCTCGGGATGCTGGAGCATGCGCCACAGGCCCTGGACATATTCGGCGGCATGGCCCCAGTCGCGCCGGGCATCCAGGTTGCCCAGGCGCAAGGGAATATCCTCTCCCCGGGCCAGGGCGGCCATGCCGTGGCTGATCTTGCGAGTGACGAATTCCAGCCCCCGCAGGGGCGATTCATGGTTGAACAGGATGCCGCAACAGGCATGCAAGCCATGGGCTTCCCGGTAGTTGATGGTGAGCCAGTGGGCCGCCAGCTTGGATATCCCATAGGGGCTGCGGGGGTGAAACGGCGTCGACTCATCCTGGGGCGACTTCGTCACCAGGCCGAACATCTCGCTGCTGGAGGCCTGGACATAACGGGCCCTGGGCGCCGTGGACCGCACGCTTTCCAGGAGGTGAGCGGTGCCCAGGGCATTGATCTCCAGGGTGGTCAGGGGCTGGTCGAAGGAAGCCCCCACCGAGCTCTGCCCGGCCAGGTTGTACACCTCGTCCGGTTGCACGGACTCCATCAGGCGCAGGGTGGCGGACAGGTCGGTGATGTCGCACCCCACCAGGAGCAGTTGGGGATGATCCACCAGACCCAGGGACGCCAGGCGCCAGAGATTGGGGGTGCTGACACGCCGGTGCAGGCCGGTGACCTCATAGCCCTGGTGCAGCAGCCACTGGGCCAGATAGGCCCCATCCTGGCCGGTGATACCGGCAATCAGGGCCCGGCGCCGGACGGGGGTTGCGCTGAAGGCTGTCACGGGGTCAGACATAGCCGAAGAGCCGGGCGCCGAAGGGACGCTCACCGAGTGGACGCTCACCGAGTGGACGTTCACCAGGTTGACGCTCACCGGGTGGACGGTCACCCTTGTCCACAGGTCCACCCCCTTGCCGGGCCAGGGCCAGGGCGCGCAGGGGCTCCAGCCAGGCCAGGGCCTCGGCTTCCCGTTGCCAGGCAGCGGCTGACCGGGCACCGGCTTCGCCACGCTGGCGGCAGTAGCCGGGGTCCGAAGCCAAGCGGACCAGGTGATCGGCGGCCGCGGCCACATCCGGCTCCGCCCAGGTGGGCCCAAACGCCGCCACGGCCTGGTAGGCGGCCGTTTCCACCGGGGGCAGGGGCACGGTCTGGTAAGGCACCAGGCAGGCGCTCTCCTCGTCCATGAAGCTCATGTTGCCGGAATAGCCGGTGGCCACCACGGGAACGCCCAGATGCATGGCCTCCAGCATGCCCAGGCCCAGGCCCTCGGCCCGATGCAGGGAGATGTAGGCGTCGCAACTGACATGCAGCCGGTGCAATGCGGCCTCCTCCAGGGCGGCCTCGATCAGGGTGATGCCCGGGTCCAGGCGCGCCGCCTCCAGGAACTCGGCCATGGCCGGTCCCGGCGCCAGTCTGCCGGCCCGGGGCAACATGAGCTTGACCACCAGATGGAGGCGGGGCGCCTGTTGCCTGGCCAGGCGGAAGGCCTGCAAGACGCCCTCCGGATTCTTGCGCCGGGTATCGCTGACCGGATCGAAGCTGAACAAGATTGCAAACACCC
Source organism: Thiobacillus sp. (assembly GCA_020724415.1). Taxonomy (GTDB): domain Bacteria; phylum Pseudomonadota; class Gammaproteobacteria; order Burkholderiales; family Thiobacillaceae; genus JADJCP01. The sequence continues at coordinate 28,692 of DYHB01000019.1, read as the reverse complement.
CGTCGGGAATGCCGAATCCCGCCCGGTCAGGCATTGGACGCGGGGCCTCGGCCATGATCAGGGGCTGGGGCGCATGGATCACCCGGGCGTGGCGCAGGTGACGGCGGGCGACCTCGGCAATGAAATGGGTGGAGGCGATCACCGCGTCGAACCGGTCCAGCCGGGCCACCACCTCCGGGTGCAACACCGGCAATTCCCACCACAGATGATAGGCCGCCGCCCGACCGGCCGCCTGGGTCCCGGCCCGGTACTGGTCGAGCCAGGGCGGCAGGTCACCGCCTCCGCCCACATGGATCCATACCCCCGGGGCCGGGGCATCCAGGGGTGTCTCCGCCAGGACGGCGAAGCGCGGATCGAAATTCTCCCGACCACCGCCGGGGCTCATGTCATGGAGCCTGATGGCCAGGTTGCGTCGGGTCAGGTAATGCAGATAGCCCCGCACAGAAACGCCCTGGCCGGTGTAGGACGACGCGGCAGCATGCAGGTCGATGACCAATTCTGGCACTGGAGATGTCACATTGCCCTCTCGGAAAATGGGCCGCCGGCAGCCGTCCCGGATGATACGCCGACGCCCCCGTACTTGGGTTCGAACAGAGGCCTGATGCGCTTGCCAAGGGAGCACCCAGGCCAGGGCATTCGTACGCCCGTCACGATTTTGCCCTAGGCTGGGGACACTCATCAGATTGGAATGGAAGGGCGATCGCAATCATGGCCAACGTGCTGGTGCTCAATAGTGGGAGTTCGTCGCTGAAATATCAGGTGTTTGCCATGCCTGACGGCACCCTGCTGGCCTGGGGCATGGCCGAGCGCATCGGGCTGGGCGACAGTCTTCTGGTACAGGAATGGGGTGACCCGCTCCGGTCCCTGCCACGACAGCAAGTGGATCTGGCCGACCATTTGGCTGCTCTGGCCCGAGTGCTGGATGATCTCCAGTCAGCCGGGCTCGCATGGGATGTCGTCGGTCACCGGGTAGTGCACGGGGGCCGGCACTTCCGGGAGCCGACACTGATCACCAACGACGTCCTGACAACCCTTGAGGACACGGCCCCCCTGGCGCCCCTTCATGCGCCCGCCAATCTGGCCGGCATACGTGCCTGTCTGGAGCGTTACCCCGGCATTCCCCAGGTGGCGGTGTTCGATACCGCCTTCCATGCCAGCCTGCCCGAACATGCCGCACGCTATGCAATACCCGACGCCTGGCACCGGCAATGGGGGGTCCGGCGCTATGGTTTCCATGGCATATCCCATGGCTACCTGACCGAACGGGCTGCCCACTTGCTTCAGCGCAATCAGGAAGACGTCCATCTGGTGCTACTCCATCTGGGCCATGGCGCCAGCATCAGTGCCGTGGCCCGGGGCCGTTGCGTCGAGACCTCCATGGGTTTGTCTCCGGCCGAGGGCCTGGTCATGGCTACCCGATCCGGCGACGTGGACCCCACACTTGCGGCCCATCTGGAGCGCCTGGCCGGCCTGGACTCCATCCAGGTGGCCGACGCACTGAACCGGGACAGTGGCCTCAAAGGCCTGTGCGGCCTGGCCGATATGCGCCAGGTCCTGGCTGCCCGGGCGAAGGGCGATGCGGCGGCTGGACTGGCCTTCGACGTCTACATCCATCGCATCCGGAAGTATCTGGGTGCCTACCTGGCCATCCTGGGTCGGGCCGACGCCATCGTCTTCTCTGGCGGGGTGGGGGAGCATGCCCCCGACATCCGGGCGGCGGTATGCCAAAACCTGGAGGAACTGTTTGGCATCGCCCTGGATGCCCAACTCAACACAACTATGGTAGGCCTCGAGGGGGCCATCCACCGCACGCCATCCCGTATTCCCGTATGGGTCATCCCCACCCGGGAAGAGTGGACCATTGCCCGGGATACCTGGGCCATGCTGGATCAAACCCTGCCCCAAGAGGGTGCCGGCACTTCCATGACGTAACCGCCCTGCCCTCACCACCGCCTTCACAAACCTGTCCAATAGGCGAAACCTAACTTTCATATGGCGGGGGTAGATTGGTTCGGGTCACCATCCAGTACAAGGAGCCTCGCCATGGGTCACGCCGACAACGCCCTCTATGCTATCCCCCTGGACGATGAAGAACTGCGACTGATCGACGGCTACTGGCGGGCCTGCAATTACCTGGCTGCCGGCATGATTTACCTGCGCGACAACCCACTGTTGCGGGAACCGCTGCGGGTCGAGCACATCAAGAACCGCCTGCTGGGCCATTGGGGCGCCAGCCCCGGCCTGGCCTTCGGCTATGTGCACATGAACCGGCTGATCAACAAGCATGACCTGAATGCCATCTTTCTGGCGGGCCCGGGCCACGGGGCCCCTGGCGTGCTGGCACCGGTCTACCTGGAAGGCACCTATTCCGAGATCTATCCCAACAAGGGGGAGGATGAAGAGGGCCTGAAGCTGTTCTTCAAGGAGTTCTCCTTCCCGGGCGGCATTGGCAGCCACTGTACGCCGGAGACCCCGGGCTCCATCCACGAGGGCGGCGAACTGGGCTATTCCATCTCCCATGCCTTTGGTGCTGCCTATGACAACCCGGACCTGATCGTCACCGTGATGGTGGGAGACGGCGAATCCGAGACCGCGCCACTGGCCACCTCCTGGCATTCCAACAAGTTCCTGAACCCGATCCGGGACGGTGCTGTATTGCCCATCCTTCACCTGAACGGCTACAAGATCAACAACCCAACCATCCTGTCCCGGATCAGCCACGAGGAGCTGGATGCCCTGTTTCTGGGCTATGGCTGGACCCCCCATTTCGTGGAGGGCAGTGACCCCGACGAGATGCACCGCCGCATGGCCGCCGTACTGGAAGAATGTGTGCTGGAGATTCGCCGGCTCCAGGCCGAAGCCCGCCTGAGCGGCAACCCCGTGCGTCCCCGCTGGCCCATGATCGTACTGCGCACGCCCAAAGGATGGACCGGCCCCAAGGAAGTCAATGGCCGCAAGGTGGAAGGCTTCTGGCGCGCCCATCAGGTGCCCATGGGCGACGTGCGCAGCAACCCGGACAACCTGGCCAAACTGGAAGCCTGGCTGCGCGGTTACCACCCGGAGACCTTGTTCGACGACGAAGGTCGTCTGGTGCCGGAGCTGAAGGCCCTGGCCCCCAAGGCCATGCGTCGCATGAGCGCCAACCCCCATGCCAACGGCGGTCTGCTGCGCAAGGCCCTGCGCATGCCGGACTTCCGCAGTTTTGCCGCCCAGGTAGCCCGGCCCGGACGGGACGTGGCGGAGAACACGCGTCCTCTGGGCCGCTTCCTGAGGGACATCATGGCCGGCAACATGGACAGCTTCAGGGTTTTCGGGCCGGACGAGAATACCTCCAACAAGCTGGATGACATCTATGCCGTGAGCAAGAAAACCTGGCTGGCCGACATGCTGCCGGAAGACCTGGACGGAAGCGAGCTGTCGCCGGACGGTCGGGTCATGGAAATGTTGTCCGAGCATACTCTGGAAGGCTGGCTGGAAGGCTATCTGCTGACGGGCCGTCATGGCTTCTTCTCCACCTACGAGGCCTTCGTCCACGTCATCGACTCCATGTTCAACCAGCATGCCAAGTGGCTGGCCATGTCGACCGAGATTCCCTGGCGGGCGCCAATGTCATCCCTCAACCTGCTCATCACCTCCACGGTCTGGCGCCAGGACCATAACGGCTTCACCCACCAGGACCCGGGCTTCCTGGACGTGGTCGTGAACAAATCACCCCAGGTGACGCGCATCTACCTGCCACCTGACGTGAACACCCTGCTCTGCGTGGCCAACCATTGCCTGCAAAGCACCGATTACATCAACGTCATCGTCTGCGACAAACAGAAGCACTTGCAGTACCTGGACATGGATGCGGCCATCAAGCACTGCACCAAGGGCATCGGAATCTGGGACTGGGCCAGCAACGACGCGGGCAGCGAGCCGGACGTGGTCATGGTGGGGTGCGGCGACATCCCCACCAAGGAAGCCCTGGCAGCCACCGTGCTGCTGCGGGAACACTTTCCGGACCTGAAGATTCGCTTCGTGAACGTGGTGGACCTGTACAAGCTGACCCCCACGTCGGAGCATCCCCACGGCCTGTCCGACAAGGACTTCGACAGCCTGTTCACGGTAGATCGGCCCATCATCTTCAATTTCCACGGCTACCCGTGGTTGATACACCGCCTGACCTACCGGCGCACCAACCACAAGAACCTGCACGTACGCGGTTACAAGGAAAAGGGCAGCATCAACACGCCACTGGAACTGGCCATCCAGAACGAGATTGACCGGTTCTCCCTGGCCATTGATGTCATCGACCGCCTACCCGAACTCCACGTTGCGGGTGCTCATGTGAAGGAGCGGCTGCGGGACAGGCAAATCGAATGCCGTCACCATGCCTATGAGCACGGTGTCGATCTACCCGAAGTGGACCAGTGGACCTGGCCTGACTGACCATTGGAGCGACGCCATGTCCGACATTGCCGAACGCGCCCTCCACACCCGCACTGCACGTTCAGTCGAAGCCTTGCGCCGCTCCTTTGCCGACCATTTGTTCTATCTGACCGGCAAACCCATCGAGCGTGCCACGCCCGTAGATCACTACATCGCCCTGGCCTACACCATCCGGGACCGGCTCCTGGCCCGCTTCCATGCCGCTGCCCAAAGCTACAAACGGGAGAAGGCCAAGACCGTGGCCTATCTTTCAGCGGAATTCCTGGTAGGTCCCCATCTGGGCAACAACATCCAGAACCTGAAAATCTGGGACAACACCCGGGAAGCCATGGCCCAACTTGGGCTGGATCTGGACGTGATCCTGGAGACCGAGCCTGAACCGGGCCTGGGTAACGGAGGACTGGGCCGGCTGGCTGCCTGTTACATGGATTCCCTGGCCACCATGGAGATTCCGGCCATCGGCTATGGCATCCGCTACGAGTACGGCATCTTCGACCAAGTGATCAAGGACGGCTGGCAAGTGGAGGTGGCCGACAACTGGCTGCGCGATGGCAATCCCTGGGAACTGCCCAAGTTGAACCTGCGCTACCCGGTCCGTTTCGGTGGCCACACCGAGGCCTATCGTGATGACGGAGACCGCCTGCGGGTGCGCTGGGTGCCGGAAACCACCATATACGGCATGGCCTACGACACGCCCATCCTGGGCTATGGCGTATTGAACGTGAACACCCTCCGCCTGTGGAAATCCGAAGCGCGCGAATCCTTCGACTTCCAGGCCTTCAACACCGGCGACTACTATGGCGCCGTCGATGACATGGTGGCGGCCCAGAACATCAGCAAGGTGCTTTACCCCAACGACGAACCTGAAGCAGGCAAGGTATTGCGTCTGCGCCAGCAATACTTCTTCGTCACCTGCTCCCTCCAGGACATGATCCGCATCACCCTGCGCGACTCGGGGGACATCACCACCTTTCCGGACAAGTTCATTGCCCAGTTGAACGACACCCACCCCGCCATCGCGGTGGCCGAGTTCATGCGCCTGATGCTGGACGAACACCATCTGGACTGGGATGTGGCTTGGGCCCTGACCCGAAGAAGCTTTGCCTACACCAATCACACCCTGCTCCCCGAGGCCCTGGAAACCTGGCCTCTGGAAATGTTCCGGTGCAACCTGCCGCGCCATCTGGAGATCATCTATGAGATCAATGCCCGGTTTCTGGATGACATCCGGCCCCGATTCATGCTCGATCCGGAAGGGCTGACGCGCCTTTCCCTGATCGACGAAGCGGGTGGCAAGCATCTGCGCATGGCCCATCTGGCCTGCGTGGGCAGCGCCGCCATCAACGGCGTGGCCGCACTGCACACCCAGTTGCTCAAGGACACGGTACTGCGAGATTTCCATCAACTCTGGCCAGACAAATTCAGCAACAAGACCAACGGCGTCACCCCACGCCGGTTCATTGCCCTGGCCAACCCACCCCTGGCGGCCCTGCTCCAGGAGACCATCGACCACCACTGGCTGCGCGACCTGACCCAACTGGAGCGCCTGGAACCCTGGGCCGACGACACGGCTTTCCAGGACCGCTGGCGGGACGTGAAGCGTACCGCCAAGGTGAATCTGGCCAGACATATCCAGCAGACCACGGGCGTGGTCGTCGACCCGGACAGCCTGTTCGACATCCAGGCCAAGCGGATCCATGAATACAAACGGCAGCACCTGAACCTCCTCCATGTGGTGAGCCTCTATCTGCGTCTCAAGCACAGCCCCCATGAGGAGATCACTCCCCGCACGGTCATCTTTGCCGGCAAGGCGGCGCCCGGCTACCGCATGGCCAAGCTGATCATCAAGCTGATCAACGCCGTGGCCGAGGTGATCAACCGGGATCCCCAGACCCGGGACCGGCTCCGGCTGGTGTTCGTGCCGGACATGAATGTGAAGAACGGCCAGCGCTTGTACCCCGCTGCGGATCTTTCCGAGCAGATATCCACGGCCGGCAAGGAGGCCTCCGGCACCGGCAACATGAAGTTCTCCATGAACGGCGCACTCACCCTGGGCACCCTGGACGGCGCCAATGTGGAAATCCGCGAACACGTCGGCGCCGACAATTTCTTCCTGTTCGGCCATACCGTGGATGGTGTCCTTGAACTCCAGCGCCAAGGCTATCGCCCTCGGGATTTCATCGAAGGGGAGCCGGCGCTTCGCGCCGCCCTGGACCTGATCGCCTCGGGCCTTTTCAGCCACGGCGACCCGCACCTGTTCGATCCCTTCCTGGACAACCTGTGGCATCACGATCCATTCCTGGTCTGCGCAGATTTCGGCCAATACAAGGCAACCCAGGAGCATGTTGGACGGCACTACGCGGACGGCAGAGCATGGGCCCAAATGTCCATACTCAATGTGGCCCGCATGGGCTATTTTTCCTCGGACCGGGCCATTGCCGAATATGCCCGGGACATCTGGCACGTGGGACGCGTCCCCGTCGATGGGGATTGATTCCCGCTACACACACCCAGGAACACCGTGGTCATCTGCTATTCCGTCCCGGGGACGAGCCGGCTATCCTGACGCCACCTGTCCTTTTGCCTCCCGCCATCATGTACAAGAGTTCGGACCGGCTGGTCATCCTGGATGCCGATGGCACCCTCATCGATGCCTTTTCCGCCATCGACGCCGCCTTTGCCCGCCAGGGCATGGACATTGGCGATCTGGACCGTTTCCAGAAGCGGCGCAACCTGTTCAAGTATCTGGGCGGGATCAAGGAGTTTCCCCGCAACCTGGCACGGCAAATGGGCAAGGGCGGTCGCAGGGGACTGCTGGCCAGCCTGACCGACATCTACCGGGAAGAAGCCCGTCTATACCCGGGCATGGCAGGACTGATCGGGGACCTTCTGGCCACCCCGGGCCTGAAGGTGGGCCTGGTCACCCGGAACGTGACCCGGGAACCGGCGCTTACCCTGAGCCACCTGTTTGCCCGCCACGGACTGGACATGTCCGAGTTGGACTTTGTCTACACCCTCAACCTGCGGGAGGCCAAGACGGCCTATTTCATTCGGGCCCGGGAGGGACTGGGCATCAACCCGGCCAAGGCCTATGCCTGCGGCGATGAGCACAAGGATTATGCCGCGGCCCTGGCAGCCGGCATCCACCCCTTCATCGCCGCCTACGGTTTCGAGAGCCATGCCCGCCTGACCCGGAAGTTCCTGATTCCCGATGCCGTGGTTTCTCCATCGCCGCAACATCTTGCCGCCTGCCTGCGCCATGCCCTGGATATCCCGGGGGAATGATCTCCCCTGCGCCGGGCGCAGGTCGGGCCGCACACTGGCCAGGCCATGGCTGACCGATGCCGATACTTAATGACTATCGGAACATTAACTACAATCAATTATGACAATACACAGGACATCCCTATACTTCGATTCATTAGCAATCGCTAATAAACCCATTCACTCCAGACGAAAGGAAACATCATGTCCGACACCAATGACACCTACGCCATGCCCCGCCTCAACGAGCCCGCTCCCGCCTTCGAGGTGCGCACCACCCACGGGATGAAGAAGCTGTCCGACTACGAGGGCAAATGGCTGGTGCTGTTCTCCCACCCGGCCGACTTCACCCCGGTCTGCACCACGGAATTCACCGCCTTCGCCCGCTACTACCCGGAGTTCCAGAAACTGAACTGCGACCTGATCGGCTTGTCCATCGACAGCTACTATTCCCACGTGGCCTGGGTACGCAACATCAAGGAGAAGTTCGGCATCGAGATTCCTTTCCCCATCATCGAAGACCTGAAGATGGACGTGGCCCGTGCCTACGGCATGATCCACCCCGGTGCTGCCGACACCTCCGCCGTGCGGGCCACCTTCATCATCGATCCCAAGGGCATCCTGCGCGCCATGGTGTACTACCCCATGACCAACGGCCGTTCCATCCCCGAGTTCCTGCGCCTGGTGGCGGCCCTGCAGACCAGCGACGCCCACAAGGTGGCCACCCCCGAGGGCTGGCAGCCCGGCGACAAGGTCATCGTGCCCCCGCCCCAGAACGTGGACGCCGCCGAGGCGCGCATGAACGAAGGGTACGAGTGCACCGACTGGTACTTCTGCAAGAAATCCCTGTAAGCCGTCCCGGGTGACCCGCCGGCACCCGAACTTCAACGCCCCTCCCCCGGAGGGGCGTCTTGACTCTGGCTGTCCCGGCCCTATCTTTCCCCAGCCACGGCTCGGATAATGGCGGCATCCATGCCAGAACGTGCCACACCCATGAAAAAAGTCCTCATCCCGATCATCCTGCTTGCGCTTGGCATTGGCGGCTTCGCCGCCCTCAAGGCCACCAAGCCGGTGCCACCGCCTGTCCAGCCCCAGGAACGGGTCTGGAAGGTAGCCACGGTTGTGGTGGCGCCCGACAGCCTGAGCCCCACGCTGACCCTGACGGGGCAAGTGGAAAGTCCTGCCCAGACCAATGCTGCGGCGCCCGGTCTCGGCCGCATTGCCGCCGTGCAGGTACGGGAAGGCCAGGCGGTATCCCGGGGCCAGGTGCTGGTGGAAATGGACAGCCGGGACTTTGCCCCCCGGGTGGAACAGGCCCGGGGCTCGGTGCAGGAACTGGAGGCGGCCATCCAGGGGGAAATGCTGCGCCATGGCTCCGACCTGGACCAACTGGCCCAGGAGCGCAAGCTGCTGGAATTCGCCGCCGCCGACGTGGCCCGCTTCGAACAACTGCAGAAGGAAAATTTCTACTCCCAGGCGGCGGTGGACCAAAGCCGGGCCAGTCTGGCCCAGCGCCAGATCACCGTGCGCACCCGGGAGCTGGCGGTGGCCGACCATCAGGCCCGCCTGGCCCAGTTGCAGGCCCGTCTGACCCAGGCCCGGGCCAATCTGGAGCAGGCGGAACTGGCCCTGGCCCGGAGCCGGGTGCTGGCCCCCTTCCACGGTTACGTGGCCAAGGTGGCGGTGGCGGCCGGCGACCAGGTGAACACCGGCCAGACCCTGCTCACCCTCTACCCGGCCGACGGCCTGGAGGTACGGGCCAAGATTCCTGCGCCCAACCAGGACGAGATCCTGGCCCGGCTGGCCAAGGGTGGCAGTCTGACCGCCCGGGCCGACCTGGGCGGCAAGCCCCAGGTCTTCCGGCTGGCCCGGGTGGCGGGGGCCGCCGATGCCCGGGGCCTGGACGGCTTCTTCCGCCTGGAAGGGCGCAACAGCAGCTTGCGGGTGGGCAGCCTGGTCACCCTGCACCTGGAACGCCCGCCGGTCCCGGACGCCATTCCGGTGCCCTATGGGGCCCTTTATGGCGGCGACAGCGTCTACCGCTTGAAAGAGGGCCGTTTGGAACGGGTCCGGATCACGGCCTTGGGCGAACGTCCGGGCGATCCGCCGGCCCTGCTGGTGCAGAGCCCCGAGCTGAAGGCCGGTGACCGGCTGCTGGCCACCCACCTGCCCAATGCCGTGGGCGGCCTGCGGGTGGAGGCCATCCAGTGAGCCAGGCCAAGGAGTCCCTGGGCCACGGCTTCATCGGCACCTTCGTCCACCACAAGGTGGCGGCCAACATCCTCATGGCGGTATTGCTGGTGGCCGGCGCCTTTGCCCTCAGCAAGATCAACGTCCAGTTCTTCCCAAATTTCAGCCTGGACCAGGTGAGCGTGCGGGTGGAATGGCGCGGCGCAGCGGCCGAGGATGTGGAGGACGGCATCAGCGCACCCCTGGAACAACGCCTGAAATCGGTCGCCAACCTGGACAAGATCACCTCCACCTCCAGCCAGGGCATCGCCTCCATCTCCCTGGAATTCAAGGAAGGCACCAACCCCATCGTGGCGGTGGACGAGGTGAAACAGCAGGTGGCCGAATTCCGCAACCTGCCCAAGGATGCCGAAACCCCCGAGGTCACCCGCGTCACCCGCTACGAGCCCATTGCCAAAATGCTGGTCACCGGCGCCAGCCTGGACGAATTGCGCCACCTGGCCAGGCGTTTCGAACAGGAACTGGTGATCCGGGGCATCGACAAGGTGGATCTGGTGGGCCTGCCCCAGGACGAGATCGCCATCGACATCCCGGGCCGGGAACTGGAACGCCTGGACCTGACCCTGGACCAGGCTGCCACCAGGATTGCCGCCGTCAGCCAGGACGCCCCCGCCGGCATGGTGGGTGAAGGCGAGATCCAGCGCGAGATCCGGGCCATCGAACAGCGCCGGGACCCCCGGGACTTCCGCACCCTGCCCCTGGTCACCGAGGGCGGCGCCCGGATCGAACTGGCCCAGGTGGCCGAGATCCAGCGCCAGGCCCGGGACGGCAGCCTGTACCTGTACGTGGACGGGCAGCCGGCGGTGGAACTGCTCCTGAAGCGGGCCGAGGACGGTCATTCCCTCAAGGCCGCCAAGCTGTTCCAGGCCTGGCTGGACGACACCCGGCCCACCTTGCCCCAGGGCATCGAGATCCAGGTCTACGACGAGCAATGGAGCCTGATCGAGGACCGCATCAGCCTGCTGGTGAAGAACGGCCTGGGTGGCCTGCTGATCGTGGTCACCATTCTCTACCTGTTCCTCAACGGCCGGGTGGCCTTCTGGGTGGCCATGGGCATCCCCACCGCCTTCATGGCCACCTTGGCAGTCCTCTGGCTGATGGGCGGCACCATCAACATGATCAGCCTGTTCGCCCTGATCATGGCCCTGGGGGTCATCGTGGACGACGCCATCGTGGTAGGCGAGGACGCCTACGCCCACCACCGCATGGGGGAAGCCCCCCTGCGCGCCTCGGAAGGGGGCGCCAAACGCATGTTCTGGCCGGTCATGGCCTCCAGCCTGACCACGGTATCCGCCTTCATTCCCCTCATGCTGGTGTCCGGCCCCATCGGCAACATCATGTTCGACATCCCCTTCGTCATGATCTGTGTCCTGGCGGCATCCATCATCGAGTGCTTCCTGATCCTGCCGGCCCACCTGCGCAACGCCTTCGTCCATGATCCGGCCGCCACCACCCGGGGCTTGCGCCAGCGCCTGGAAGACGGCTTCGACCGCTTCCGGGACCACGTCTTCCGGCCCTTCGTGACCCGGGCCGTGGCCTGGCGCGGCGTCACCATCACGGCCGGCATCGCGGTCCTGATCCTGGCCGTGGGCCTGCTGGCCGGCGGCCGGGTGAAATTCACCTTCTTCCCCACCCCGGAAGGCCAGATCGTCTATGCCAATGCCACTTTCGTGGCGGGCACCCCGGCCGACCAGGTGGAACGCTTCGTGCACCACCTGGAAACCACCCTGGCCGAAACCGAGCAGGCCCTGGGCGAGGACGTGGTCCAGCATGCCGTGAGCCGCCGGGGCGGCATTGCCGGCGATGGTGGCCAGGCCCGCACGGGGGACCAGTTCGGCGCCGTCACGGTTCAGCTGACTCCCTCCGACGGACGGGAAACCCGCACCGAGGAATTCGTCCAGGCCTGGCAGGCACGGGTGATCCGGCCGCCCGGCATGGAGAACTTCGTCCTCACCGAACGCCGGGGCGGCCCCCCGGGCAGCGACATCCAGGTCCGCTTCACGGGCACCGACGAGCATGCCCTCAAGCTGGCCGCCCTGGAACTGCAGACCGCCCTGCGCCAGATCAACGGCATCTATGGCATCGAGGACGACATGCCCTATGGCCGGGAGCAGATGATCTTCCGCCTGACCCCCCAGGGGGAATCCCTGGGCCTGACCATCGACGACCTGTCGCGCCAGTTGCGGTCCGCCTTCGACGGCCGCCTGGTGCAGATCTTCCAGGACGGCCCCGACGAGGTGGAAGTCCGGGTCCGCCTGCCCAAGGACGAACGCTCCAGCCTGGCCGCCCTGGGCCGGCTCAACGTCCGGACACCCGGCGGCCTCTGGGTCCCCCTGGCCACGGTGGCCTCCTGGAGCACCCGTCAGGGCTTCGAGGCCCTGCGCCACGCCGACACCCAACTGGCGGTGGAAGTGACCGCCGCCGTGGCCGCGGGCCAGGCCAACACCAACGACATCCTGGCCGGCCTCACCGACAACACCCTGCCGCCCATCCTGGAGCGCCATGGCGTCCAATACAGCTTCGAAGGCCGGGCCGCCGACCAGCGGGAAACCATGGCCGACATGAAGACCGGCCTGGTCATGGGCCTGGTCCTCATCTTCCTCATCCTGTCCTGGGTCTTTGCCCACTACGGCTGGCCCATCATCATCATGCTGTCCATCCCCTTCGGCCTGGTGGGCGCCATCCTGGGCCACTGGCTGATGGGCATCGACCTCACCGTGCTGTCCATGTTCGGCCTGTTCGGCCTGTCGGGCATCGTGGTGAACGACTCCATCGTCCTGGTCACCTTCTACAAGCGCCTGCGCAAGGAGGGGCTGGCCCCGGATGCTGCCGTGGTGGAGGCCGCCTGCCAGCGTCTGCGCGCCATCCTGCTCACCTCCCTCACCACCATCGGCGGCCTGGCGCCCCTGATGATGGAAACCTCCCTCCAGGCCCAGTTCCTGATCCCCATGGCCACCTCCATCTCCTTCGGCCTGGCGGTCACCACCTTCGTGGCCCTGCTCTGGCTGCCGGCCATGCTGTCCGTGTATGAGACAATCCACGCCAGGCTGGAGGGATGGTTCCCCCGCCTGTTTGCAGGAGCCCCGTCATGACCGACACCCTGATCGAAATCCGTGACCTGAAATTCGCCTATGGCGAACGGGTGGTGCTGGACGGCATCCACCTGGACATCCCCCGGGGCAAGGTGACCGCCATCCTGGGTGCCAGCGGCTGCGGCAAGACCACCCTGCTCCGCCTCATCGGCGGCCAGGCCCGCCCTGCGGCCGGTCATGTCCGCCTGGATGGCCGGGTGGTGCACGAGCTCAACAACACCGAGCTGTACCGCCTGCGCCGGGAAATCGGCCGCATGTTCCAGGAAAGCGGCCTGTTCACCGACCTGAGCGTGTACGAGAACCTGGCCTTCCCCCTGCGGGAGCACACCGACCTGCCGGAAGACATGATCCGCGACCTGGTGCTCATGAAACTCCACGCCGTGGGCCTGCGAGGCGCCCACGGACTGATGCCGGGCGAGCTCTCCGGCGGCATGGCCCGGCGGGTGGCCCTGGCCCGGGCCATCGTCCTGGACCCCCTGCTGGCGGTCTATGACGAACCCTTCTCCGGCCTGGACCCCATCTCCCTCAACGTCATCGCCAACCTGATCCGGCGTCTCAACGACGCCCTCCAGACCACCTCCATCGTGGTCACCTACGATGTCTCGGAATCCCTCAAGATTGCCGACTACGCCTATTTCATCGACGGCGGCAAGGTGGTGGCCGGCGGCCCGGTGGCCGAAATCCAGGCCTCCCGGGACCCCTTCGTGGACCAGTTCATCCATGCCCTGCCCCAGGGCCCGGTAGCCTTCCGCTACCCCGCCCGGCGTCCGTTGCCTGCCGACTTCGCCCTGGCCTGACGGGATTGCCGTGCACCATCGCCACGCCGTACGGTTCTTCGACACCCAGTTCCAGCAACAGGCGGCATCGGGGCAATTCCAGCTCAACCCCTTCGAGCAACTGGCCCTGCCCCATCTGGACGGCGAACTCCTGGACCTGGGCTGCGGCCTGGGCAACCTGGCCCTCGCCGCAGCCCGCAACGGTTGCACGGTGACCGCCCTGGACGGCAGCCCGGCCGCCATTGCCCGCATCCGGGAGAGCGCCCTGACGGAACGCCTGGCCATCGACGCCCACGCCGTCGACCTGGCCCACTACCGCCTGGAACGCGACTTCGACAGCATCGCCTGCATCGGCCTGCTCATGTTCCTGCCCGAGGCCACCGCCCGCATCCTGCTGGCCGACATGGCTGCCCACGTCCGGCCCGGCGGCCGGCTGGCGCTGAACGTGCTGACCGAGGGCACCACCTTCCTGGGCATGTTCGAGCCGGACCACTTCTGCCTGCTGCCCCGGGGCGCCCTCAAGGCTGCACTGCCCGGCTGGACCGTGCTGGCCGAATCCCATGACGTCTTCCCGGCCCCCGGCGACACGGTGAAGGTGTTCGACACCCTCATCGCCCAGCGACCCACGGCCCCGCCAGCCGTCCCCCACACAACCACCCCATGAAAACCATCCTGATCACCGGCTGCTCCTCGGGCATCGGCCTGGCCGTGGCCCGGGGCCTGGCCGCCCGGGGCTGGCGCGTGTTCGCCACCGCCCGCACTCCAGCGGACGTGCAGCGCCTGAACGATGAAGGCCTGGAAAGCTACCTGCTGGACCTGAACGATTCCGAATCCATCCGCCTGGCCGTGGCGGAAACCTTCAAGCGCACCGGCGGCGGCCTGGACGCCCTGTTCAACAACGGCGGCTACGGCCAGGTGGGCGCCGTGGAAGACCTGCCCCGGGCTGCCCTGCGGGAACAATTCGAAACCAACCTGTTCGGCTGGGTGGAACTCACCAACCGCATCCTGCCCGTCATGCGCCGCCAGGGCGAAGGCCGCATCCTCATGAACAGCTCGGTCCTGGGCTACGCCGCCTTCCCCTACCGGGGCGCCTACAACGCGGTCAAGTTCGCCCTGGAAGGCATCACCGACACCCTGCGCCTGGAACTGCGCGGCACCGGCATCCAGGTCAGCCTGATCGAACCCGGCCCCATCCTGAGCCGGTTCCGGGACAACTGCGTGGCCCCCTTCAACAAGCACATCGACTGGGAACACAGCCTGCACCGGGCCCAGTACGAAGGCCAGATGGCCCGCCTGAACACCCCGGGCCCCGCCGCCCCCTTCACCCTCGGCCCCGATGCCGTCCTGGCCAAGGTCATCCACGCCCTGGAAAGCCCCCGGCCCCGGCCCCGTTACCCGGTCACCGTCCCCGCCGTGGCCTTCTGGTGGCTGCGCCGCCTGCTCCCCGTCCGGGCCATGGACTGGGTCCTGGCCCGGGCCTCGGGCGGCGGCAAACGCTGAAGGTCAGTCCCTCAGGCACCTGACCGGGACCTGACCTTGATCCCCTCGCCCACCTTGTCGTCCGGGTGGGTGATGACGGTCTGGCCTTCTGCCAGGCCTTCCAGCGCCTGGAACTGGAGGCCGTTGCGCTGACCCACCCGGACCGGCGTGAGCCGGGCCCGGCCGTCGTCGACCACGAACACCGCCCAGCCTTCGCCGTGCCTAAACAGGGCGCTGGTGGGGGCGATCAGGACATCGCGACCCTCCCATATCACGAAGGCGGCCTCTACCCGGTAGCCGTCGCCCAGCCGGGCCCAGTCGGCTTGGGGCGAGACGATGTCGACGATGACCCGGACCCGCTGCTCTTCGACGCCCAGGGCGGATATCTTGGTAAACCCGGCCGGTTCCACCACCCGTACCCGGCCTTCCAGACGGCCTTCGCCGCCCCAGCGGTCCAGGTGGATCCTAGTGCCCGGGGCCAGCTTCACCGCCCCGGTGGAGAGGACATCCACCACCACTTCCAGGGAGTCGGGATTGCCTACGTCCAGCAGGGGCTGGCCGGCCGGCACGGCACCCTCGCTCTCGTGATGGATTGCCAGCACCCGGCCGGTCACGGGGGCGGTCACGGTCACCCTTGCAGTGGGATCGGACGCGGTGCCGGCGCCTGCTCGATGGAGCAGGGCACGGGCGGCTTCCAGGTCGTATCGAGCCACGTTGACGGCCTGCTCGGCGGCATTGCGGGCAGCCTGAGCCCGCTCCTGGGCGGTCCGGGCCTGGTCCACCGTGGCCCGGGACACGAACTCCCGATCGCTCAGGGCCTGGGCCCGGGCCAGTTCCTGGGCTGCCAGGTCGGCGCCGGCAGTGGCAGCCGCGGCCTGCTCCCGGGCGCCCCGGAGAGCGGCCTGGGCGGCGCTGATCCGGGCCTGGGCCTGGGCCCGGCTGCGTGGGTCCAGGGCATCCGAACGGGAGGGTTCCAGGACCGCCAGGGCCTGGCCGGCCTGGACCGGGTCACCCGCTTTCAGGTCGATGCGCCGGACATAGCCGGACACCGGGGCGGATACCCGGTAGCGTTCCCGGACCCGGGTCTTGCCTTCTTCCTCCAGGGTCACGGCCAAGTCACCCCGGGACACCGCCACGGTGTCCACCGGCACTGCTCTGGGCATGAAGCCGTAGGCCAGGGCGGCTGCCAGGGCCAGGGCGAGGAGGATCAGTGGGATGCGTCCGCGTGTCATGGTTTCATCCTAGTCGGTTCTCGGTGTCGGTTCTCGCTTCGCGGTTGGGGCAGTGCCGGTCTATGCCTTCGTGGCCCAGCCCGCACCACACCATTGTTCATTTCAAAATAGATGCCAACGCATATCCATGGCTTCGTTTCCATGCCTTCCTGGCGGTGAAGCGCTCGGTCGTCATGGCTACTCCTGCCTGGGCACCTGGCCGGTTGAAGCCGGCCCCACAGCGTTCATTCCCGCATTTTCAGGGCGCCCACCAGGTCCAGGTGGCCCAGCCGGTACCAGACCAGCAGCCCGGAGACCAGGGCGGACAAGGCGACCACGGTGGCGCCCAGGGCGTAGTTGTAGGGTTCGATCACCAGGGGCAGGCGATAGAGGTCCGACTCGAACACCAGCACCAGCAGGCCGCACAGGCCGGTACCCACCAGGAAGCCCAGCGGGATGGCGGCCAGGGTCAGGACCGCCAGTTCGCCCAGCAGGATGTAGGCGATCTCGCCATGGCTGAAGCCCAGTACCCGCAGGCTGGCCAGTTCCCGGCTGCGTTCGGACAGGGCGATGCGGGCGCTGTTGTAGACCACGCCAAAGGCGATGCTGCCGGCCAGCAGGGTGGCCACCATGTTGAAGAACAGGACGAACTCGCCCATGGTGGCGTAGAAGCTGCGTACTGCCGAGGCATTGGCCACCATGCCCAATATCCGGGGCCGGGCATGGAGCTGGTCATAGAGGGCCTGCTGGCTGTCCTGGTCGTGGGAGAGGTAGGCGCCCGAGACCACGTCACCTTCCCGCAACAGGGCGTTCAGGGCATCCCGGGACATGTAGGCCGACACGCCCAGGTATTGCCGGGTGATGCCCAGCACGGGCACCTCCCGCACGGGTCGATGACCTTCCAGCACCTCCACCGTCAGCCGGTCCCCGGGACGGACCCGGAGGATCTTCTCGGCCAGGTGGTCAGTCAGGATGACGCCATCGGGCGGTACCTGCACGGGTTCCATGCGGCGGTCCAGGACCCGGTGCAGCACGCTGTCGGGCTGGATGCCGAACAGGGCATGACGATATTCACGATGGCCATGGCGCAGGATCACCAGCACGTCCCGGAATCCTTCCACCCGACGCACCCCGGGCAGGCTGGCCAGTTCGTGCAGGGCCCGGGACCCGGTGGGCTCCACGAAGGCCACCATCAGGTCCTCCCGGGCGGCATGGCGGAATTGCAGGTCCACCATGAAGTCGATGGCGCCGCGCTGGTAGTTGCCCACCATCATCAGGCCGCCGGCGCAGGCAATGCCCAGGACGGTGAGGAGGGATTTCACCGGCCGGCGTTCGATGTGGCGCAGGATCATCCGGCTGGGCTGCCTCAGCCAGCGCTGCAGCCCCATCCGTTCCAGCACGGTGGCCCGGTAGGCCATCGGGGTTTCCGGGCGCATACCCTCGGCGGCCGGCAGGCGGGTGGCCCGGCCCACGGCGAACAGGGTGCCGGACACGGAGGCCAGGCAGGAGACGGCCAGGGCCACCAGTACCACCCGGGGATCCAGCACGTATTCAAGGCTGGGAAAGCGGTAGAAATCCATGTACACGTTGGCCAGGCCGTGGCCGAACCAGAGGCCCAGGGCCACGCCTCCCGCCACGCCGATGAGGGTGATGACCAGGACCATGCCCACATAGTGGCCGCCAATGGCCAGGTTGCCGTAGCCGAAGGCCTTCAGTATGGCGATCTGTTCCCGCTGGGTGGCGATCAGCCTGGAAATCACCACGTTCAGCAGAAAGGCGGCCACGCCCAGGAAGATGGCCGGGAATACCGTGGCCGTGGTCTTGAGCTGCTTGAACTCCTCGGCCAGGAAACGGTTGGAGAGCTGGTCGGCCCGACCGTGGGCGCCGACACCCCCATAGGCCGCCAACAGTCGGTCCACCTGGACGATCACCTCCTTCTCCCGGCCCCCCCGCGCCAGCTCCAGGGTCAGGCTGTTGAAGGCGCCCGCCATGTCATAGGCTGCGGCCAGGGCATCCCGTCCCATCCAGAGCACCCCGTAGCGTTCGAAATCCGGGAACATGGCGCCCGGTGCGATCTGATAGACATATTCCGGCGACAGGGCCACGCCCACGATGGTCAGGGGCTTGCGCTTGCCGTTGATGATGGCCGCCAGCCGGTCGCCAGGCCGCAGGCCATGGGCATCGGCGAAGGTATCGGCCACCAGCACCTCATCCCCGCTGTAGGGCTGCAGCCAGCGGCCCTGCTTCAGATGCAGGCCATTGAGTACCGGCGGGCCGGTATCCGGCAGGGAGGAAAGCAATCCGGTCACCGGGTCCTGGAAGCCCGCCACTTCCAGTTTCACCACCGCCAGGACGCCGACCTGGACCGTGGCAACGCCGGGCAGGCCGGCAATGCGCTCTGCGACCGGCTCCGGTGCCCGCTTCAGATGGACGAAGACATGGGCGAACCGATACTGCTGATAAAACCGGTCCCGGGTTTCCAGCAGGGAGTCGTAGGTGGACAGGGACATCACCAGGGTGGCCACCCCACCCACGATGACGGCGGCAATGGCCAGCACCTGTCCCCGCATCTGCCACAGGTCCCGGATCAGTTTCAGGTGCAGGGCGCCCATGTCACCAGCTCAAGTCATGGGCCGCCAGCCGGGTGTCGTTGGCCCGAATGTCGACGATGCGCCCGTCAGACAGACGGATCACCCGGTCGGCCATGGCGGCAATGCCGGCATTGTGGGTGATGAGCACGGTCAGGGTTCCCAGCTCCCGGTTCACCTTTTCCAGGGCTTCCAGCACCACCACCCCGGTTTGGGAATCCAGGGCCCCGGTAGGCTCGTCGCAGAGCAATACGGAGGGGTTCTTGGCGATGGCCCGGGCGATGGCCACCCGCTGCTGTTCCCCGCCCGACATCTGGGCCGGAAAATGGTCCAGGCGCCGTTCCAGTCCCACCCGGGCCAGGGCTTCTTCCGGCGCCATGGGGGCGGTGGCAATCTCCGTCACGGCCGCCACGTTCTCCCGGGCCGTCAGGCTGGGGATGAGGTTGTAGAACTGGAACACGAAGCCCACGTGCTCGCGCCGGAACCGGGTCAGCTCCCGTTCCGTGGCCGTGGTCAGGTTCTGCCCGGCGTAGAACACCTCCCCCGAGGTGGCCGTATCCAGCCCTCCCAGGATATTCAGCAAGGTGGACTTGCCGCTCCCCGAGGGGCCCAGCAACACCACCATCTCGCCGGCATACAGCTCCAGATCGATGCCGCGCAGGGCATGCACTTCCACCGCCCCCATGGCGTAGACCTTGGTGAGGGCTTTGGCACAGAAGACGGTTTCCGGTGTGGTGGCTGACATGTCATGGAGGGCGCTTTATTTATGTATAGGGCATCCCGTTTGCCCATGCTCACGGCCGGCACGACGAGGGAGTGGCGCCACCTGACGGCAGCAGGCGTTTCATGGACCCCTTCCCTGACTGAAGCTGCCCGGTTGAATCGCCAGGATGCATCCCCATATGCATTGGCATTCATACCCTTCGAACCGCCATGGCCGATACCGCCCCCGTCTTCCCCAAACTCCTCGCCCTGCCCACCATCGAGCGCCCCGTCCACGTGCCGGTGGCCACCCCGGCCGAAGTGAAATCCGCCGACGACCTTCCCGACCGCTTTCTGCTCGGCGATCTGGTGCGGGAATCCTTCAAGCTCCAGAAAAAGGGCTGGGTGGCCGAATGGCGTGACCCGGACGGCCACCTGGCCCGCTACCGGTTCGCCGGCCATCTGTCATCCCTGGAACTGGCATACGACGGGGACGAGATGGTGACCCTCATCACGGCCGAGAAATTTGCCGAGCTGGGCCAGAGCGTCCAGAACATCCACCCCGGGTCCTGGATGGGCAAGCTGACCGAACGTCTGGAGCCGGTCTACAACGTGCGGGTCTTTCCCCACCGGGAGGATGACGCGGTGGGTGGCGACTTTCCAGACGGGCATCTGCTCACCCTGGTGCTGCCCATGCCGGCGGACCGGCTGCTGGACCTGTACGAGCTGCACAAGCGCCTGGAATCCGATGCCGGCCTGAAGACGGGCGTAAGCGCTTACCTCAGGCTGACCTACAGCGTGGTGAATTACCTGGAGGGCCGCAATCCCGCCATGCTGACCCATCCGGTGGGCCTGGTCATGCACCACGTCAACGCCTTGGGCACGCCGGCCTCGGAAATGCCGACCCGGGAGGTGGACGAAGAAGGCGTGGCGGCCCTGACCCTGCGCCGCAGCCACTACCTTTACGTGGCGCACCTCCATCTGCGGGAAATGACCCGATTCGTCGAAAAACTGGCCCAGGCCGGTTTTATCGGGCGCAAGGGCGAGCGCTCCGAAGGCTATCCCGATGGACCGGAATTCTCGGCCGCCGTGCTGCCCTTCGGTTATGAATACGCCGCCAAGAATGCCTGGTGGTTCGACCCGGACCGGCGGCGACGCATGTTCTACCCGGACTTTGCCGACACCACCGACCGGGACGGCCTCAAGCTCGCGGGCGGCGACCTGTTCGCCAAGTCCCTGTTGCGCAATGCCCAGAAACTATCCGAATCCTTCAAGGCCGACACGGCCAAGGAATTCATGGAGGGCATGGCCGCCACCGGCCCGGCCAGTCCCCGCAACACCCACTGACATCACCCTCTCCAGACGCCCTCCCAGTGGGGTGTCGGAACTGAGGCCCCCTCGCTCGCCATGCTCGCTGCCCCCCCAAGGGGGGTGTCAGTCCCTCCGGAGCGGCCGTTCGGGACTGAGGCCCACTGCCCCCTCGCTCGCCATGCTCGCTGCCCCCCGAGGGGGGTGTCAGTCCCTCCGGAGCGGCCGTTCGGGACTGAGGCCCACTGCCCCCTCGCTCGCCATGCTCGCTGCCCCCCGAGGGGGGTGTCAGTCCCTCCGGAGCGGCCGTTCGGGACTGACATGTGAAACCTGTCACAATCCCCTAAAGTATTCGTGGGTTCGTCCGTTAAGTGTTGATCACAGTCCCGTGCGATGCTGTCGTCAGACGGCATGAACAACCATCCAATCTGCCAAGGTGGCAAGGAGAACGATCGTGCTCACCCTGTTCCGGTATTTTTTTCTGACCCTGTCACTCCTATGGTTTTCCTCCGCAGCCCACGGGGATGAGGCCGCGCCCCTGCGCCTGGGCATCATGCCGTTCAACAGCACCCTGGCGCTGATCAAGACCCACCAGCCCTTGCGCCAGCATTTGCAGAAGGCCCTGGACAGGCCTGTGGAAATCTACACCAGCCCCAATTATGACCGTTTCCAGAGAGCCTCCCTGGCCGGGGAGTATGATCTGTTGATCACCGGACCCCATTTCGGCGCCATGTGCCTGGAGCAGGGCTGGGAGCCCCTCTTTCATTACAAGACGCGGCTGACGCCCCTGTTCGTCGTGGGCAAGGATTCGGGCATCCGCCATCATGACGACCTGCGCGGCAAGCGGATCGGCCTCTCCAACCGGCTGTCGGTGTCCTCCATCGTGGGCCTGATGTGGCTGAACAAGCATGGCCTGCGCACCGGACAGGATTTCACGGTCCATGAACGCACCACCCATGGTGCCGCCATTGCGGGCGTGGCGGTGGGCGACCTGGATGCCGCCCTGACCACCCACACGCCCCTGAAGCAGATTCCCCCGGATGTCCGGGCGGCCGTGACCCTGTTGACCACCGATGTCAGCGTGCCCCACCTGATGACCCTGGCCCATCAGCGGCTCGGGAAACCCGAGATCGAACGCATCCGGCGAGCCCTGGCGGCCTTCCCGAACACGGCCGAAGGCACGGTGTTCTTCAAGGACACCGGCTACCTTGGTTATGACCCCATCAGCCCTGCCGACCTGCGCGCCCTCGCCCCCTACACGCCCATCGTGCGGGAAATGATGGGGTTGTAGCCCCGCCTCCATAGCAACGCGTCGGCCCCCATGTTCCAGCATCCTCGTCACCTCTCCCTGCGCGGCAAGCTCCTGCTGGCCAGCATACTGGTGGAGGTGATCATGCTGGCCCTGCTGGTGGGCAACAGCATGCGCCTGACCCAGACCCACATGGAGCGCCTCACCCAGAGCGGCATCGAGTCGGTGGAGCTGGCCTACAAGACTGCGGTCGCGCCCCCCCTGGCCTCCCGGGACTATGCCACCCTGCGCGACATCCTGGACGGCTGGCGCAAGGCTGAGGACATCCTCTACCTGGTGGTGACCGATACCAACGGACGCGTCCTGGCCGCCTCGGGACTGGCGTCGGGCCAGGCCCTGCCCCCCTCCGGCCCGGACTCCGGGGGTGCCCCGGTCACCCATGTGCGCTTTGCGGTGGATTATCTGGACCAAGTCTACGGCCATGTCCAGTATGGCCTGTCCACCGAGGCCATCCAGACGGCGAAACGCGAAGTGGTCACCCAGGGCAGCCTGATCGCCCTGGCGGAGATCACCCTCACCATCGTGCTTCTGTCCGTGATCGGCTACTGGCTGACCCGGCATCTGTCCTCCCTGATGGCGGCCAGCGGACGCATCGCCCAGGGCGATTACGCCACCCGCCTGAAGGTGGATTCGGACGACGAGATCGCCCGCCTGGCCGGTCACTTCAATCTCATGGCCGACGCCGTGCAGGAGCGCATCAATGCCTTGTCCCGGAATGAAGAGCGCTCCCGCGCCATCGCCGATTTCACCTACGGCTGGGAAAACTGGTTTGCCCCCGATGGCCACTTGAACTGGGTCAACCCGGCCGTGGAACGGGTGAGCGGCTATGCCCCCGAGGAATGCCATGCCATGGCAGACTTTCCCCTTCCCATCGTGTTTGGCGACGACCTGGACCTGGTCAGCCGCTGCCATCGCCGGGGCCTGTCGGGCCAGACCGGCCAGGACCAGGAGTTCCGCATCCGGCGCAAGGATGGCCGCACCATCTGGGTCGCCATGTCCTGGCAGCCCATCTTTGACGACCAGGGCCAATCCCTGGGCTATCGCTCCAGCATCCGGGATATCTCCCTGGAACACTACGCCAAGGAGGAGCTGGCCTACCAGGCTAGCCACGATACCCTGACCGGCCTGTATAACCGGCGCGCCTTCGAGCAGTATGTCCAGTCGGTCCTGGACAGCCAGGGCCCGGCCAGCGAGCCCCGCACCCTGCTGTACATCGACCTGGACCAGTTCAAGCTGGTCAACGACACCTGCGGCCATTCGGCGGGGGACCGCCTGCTGCGGGAAATCACGGTCATCATGCAGCGCACCGCCAACCATGGCTATCTGGCCCGCCTGGGCGGGGACGAGTTCGGCCTGCTGCTGGATTGCGACCTGGAATGCGCCATCCGCCAGTCGGAAAAGCTCATCGATGCCATCCATTCCCACACCTTCGTCTACGAAGGCCAGTACTTCCAGTTGGGTGCCTCGGTAGGCGTGGTGGAGATGCGCCAGACCCACATGGGCATCGACGAGCTCCTGATCGCCGCGGACCAGGCCTGCTATGCCGCCAAGGACAAGGGCCGCAACCGGGTGGAGGTGTTCGCCCCTGAAGACGACTACTACCGCTCCCAGCGGGCCCAGTTCCTGTCTGCCAGCGAGATCACCCGGGGGCTGAGGGAAAACCGCCTGCTGCTCTACGTGCAACGGGTCAAGCCCCTGCACCCGGATTTGCCTGACCACGCCGAGATCCTGGTGCGCATGCGGGACGAGCGGGGCGAGGTCCTGTCCCCGGCGCGCTTCATCCCTGCAGCCGAACGCTTCAACCTGATGACCACCATCGACCAGTGGGTGATCGATCATGCCTGCGCCCTGCTGGGCCGGCTGGGTCCGGAACACCATACCGCCACCACCTATGCGGTCAACCTGTCGGGCAACACCCTGTCTTCGGATGACCTGACTGACTATGTCACCCAGTGCATCCAGCGTCATGGTGTCGAGCCACGACGCGTGTGCTTCGAGATCACGGAGACGGCCGCCGTGGCCAGCATGGAAAAAGCCCAGGACTTCATCCAGGCCATGCATCGACTGGGGTGCAGCGTCGCCCTGGACGACTTTGGCGCCGGCCTGTCCTCCTTCGCCTACCTGCGTCGCCTGGAAGCCGATTACCTCAAGATCGACGCCCTGTTCGTGCGCAACCTGGACCAGGACGTGCGCGACCAGGCGGTGGTGAAGTCCATCATGGAGGTGGCCCGGGTCCATGGCATGAAGACCATTGCCGAGTTCGTCCATACCCCCGAGATCGCCCAGATGCTGGAAGCCATGGGTGTGGATTATGCTCAAGGCTACGCCATCCACATGCCCGAGGCCTTCCATGATTCCGTCTCCCCCTGACAGCGTTGCCGAACCGGAGGTTGCGGCCTGCTTCGCCTATGGCTCCCTGATGTGCCCGGACATCATGGCCCGGGTCTGCGGCATCGGTGAGGCCCATGGGCTGGCAGGCGAGACGGCATGCCTGACGGACTACCGCCGGGCACCGGTGCGGGGCGAGGATTACCCCGGCATCGTGCCGGCGCCGGACGGGCGGGTGACGGGGGTGCTCTACCGGGGACTGCCTGCCACGGCCTGGCCCAGGCTGGATGCCTTCGAGGGCGACATGTACCTGCGCAAGCAGGTGCGGGTCAGCCAGGCGGGGGGCGGGATGATCCCTGCCTGGACCTACGTCTTCCGGCCCGAGTTTCAGCATCTTCTGGCCCCGGACGACTGGGATTTTGAGCAGTTTCTCGCCCGGGGCAAGGCCCGTTTCGAAGCCCGCTACCTGGGCTTTGGCCAGCTGGCCAACCCGGGGCAAACCGGCGCCCCCTGATCCGGTCAGGGCCGGTCAATCCAGCTCCACACTGTTGCGCCAGGCGGTCTGTTCGCTGTCGAACAGGCGGGTGGACTCCTGGGGGCCCCAGCTTCCGGCCGGGTAGGAGGCGATGAAATCCCGCTCCTGGCTCCATTGGCGCAGGATGGGATCCACCACCCGCCAGGCCCACTCCACCTCGTCGAAGCGGATGAACAGGGTGCGATCGCCTTCGATCACGTCCAGCAAGAGGGTCTCGTAGGCATCCAGGGGCTGGTCGTCCGGGTTGCGGTAGCAGGCGTTCAGTCGCAGCACCCGGGTATCCATGCCCAGGCCCGGCTGCTTGGCGTGGATTTCCATGTGCATGGATTCCTCGGGCTGGAGCGACAGGATGACCCAGTTGGGATCGATGACCTCGATGGGCGTTTCCCGGAACAACTGCTGGGGCGGGTGCCGGAACCGGATGGCGATCATGGACAGGTTCTCGCGCAGCCGCTTGCCGGTACGCAGGTAGAAGGGCACGCCGCGCCAGCGCCAGTTGTCGATGTAGAACTTGGCGGCGGCGAAGGTTTCGGTCACCGATCCCGGCGCCACGCCCCCCTCTTCCTGATAGCCGTTCATGGGACCGGCGGGGCTGGATCCCGCCCGATACTGGGCCCGCAGGGCCTGGGTGTTGACGCCGTTGCGGGGCACGGGCCGGATGGAGCGCAACACCTTCACCTTCTCGTCGCGCAGGGCGTCGGCATCCAGGGAGGGCGGCGGTTCCATGGCCACCAGGGTGAGCAGTTGCAGCAGGTGATTCTGGATCATGTCCCGCAGGGCACCCGCCCTGTCGTAATAGCCGGCCCGCTGTTCGATGCCGGCGGACTCGGCCACGGTGATCTGGACGTGGTCGATGAAGTTGCGGTTCCACAGGGGCTCGATCAGGGTATTGGCAAACCGGAACACCAACAGGTTCTGCACCGTTTCCTTGCCCAGGTAATGGTCGATGCGGAACACCTGTTCCTCGTCGAAATGCCGGTGCAGCAGCTCGTTCAGGGCCAGGGCGGACTCCAGGTCCTGGCCGAAGGGCTTTTCCACCACCACGCGATGCAAGCCCCGGGGCTTGGACAGACCCACCCCATCCAGGTGCTTGATGACGGCCGGAAAGTCGTCGGGGTTGATGGCCAGGTAGAACACCACGTTGCTGCACACCCCCAGCTTGGGCCGGGCCAGCACGTCCTTCAGGGCGGCATAGGCCTCGGGGTCATGCAACTCCCCCTTGAGATAGTCGAACCGGGCGATGAAGCGCTCCAGGCCCGGACCGGTGGCGCCGACCCTGGCCAGCACTTCCCGCATGTGGGACACCCAGGCGGCGTTGTCCCAATCGCGCCGGGCGAAGGCGATGAAATTCAACCCCTCCGGCAACCGCCCGGCCAACTCCAGCCGGTACAACGCCGGCAACAGCTTCTTGCTGGCCAGATTCCCCGTGGCCCCGAAGATCACGAAATTGCACGGTGGAAGCGGAACATCCTGTTCAAACATGGCTACCCTTTCCGACGGCCGACCCAGTCACCCGTCACTCTGTCACCCGTCACTCGTCACTCTGTCACTCTGTCACCCGTCACTCTGTCACTTCCCCACCGTCGTATGCCCCCCAAAGCCCTGGCGCATCTTGGCCAGGAGCTTGTGGCCATAATCCGCCTTGCCCTGGCTATCGAAGCGGGCCATGAGGGCCAGGGTCATGACCGGGGTGGGAATGCCCTGTTCGATGGATTCCGCCGCCGTCCAGCGGCCCTCCCCCGAATCGGCCACGATGGGCTGGATGTCGTCCAGACGCTGATCCTTGGTCAAAAAGTCGGCGGTCAGGTCCAGCAGCCAGGACCGGACCACGGAACTGTGCCGCCACAACTCCGCCACGGCGGCCAGGTCCAGTTCGAACTCCCGCTTGCCCTCCAACAAGGCAAATCCCTCCGCCATGGCCTGCATCATGCCGTACTCGATGCCGTTGTGGACCATCTTGGTGAAATGGCCGGCGCCCAGGGGACCGGCATGGAGCCAGCCCCGATCCGGCGCCGGGGCCAGGGCGCGCAGCACGGGCTCGATCCGGGCCACATCCTCCCGGGCGCCGCCGGCCATCAGGCAATAGCCGTTGTCCAGCCCCCAGATGCCGCCGGATACCCCCACGTCGACAAAGCGCAGGCCCGCCGCTTCCAGCACCTGGCCACGTCCCTGAGCCTCCTTGTAGAAGCCGTTGGCCCCGTCCACGATCAGGTCGCCGGGGGAAAGCAGGGGGACCAGGGCATCGATGGCCGCCTGGGTAGGCGCCCCGGAAGGCAACATCAACCACAGGATGCGGGGCGCGGCCAGGGCCTGCACCATGTCCGCCAACCGGGCATGGGGCACCACATGGGCCTCTTCACCCGCCAGGGCCAGGGTCACCTCGTGACTGCGATTGTGGGCGTGGACCCGGATACCCGCCCGGGACAAGCGGCGGGCCATGTTGCCCCCCATGCGGCCCAGGCCGTACAAACCGATTTCATGCATGACGCTTCCTCTTTCACGGCAATGCAACGAATATCGGCCCGATGGCCCACAAGATCAAGCGCCCATGGGGTGCGTCACGGAAAATTCATGGGGCCGGGTGTGGCGCAAGGCCTGAGCCAGGATGTTGCAGCCAGCGTCTCCCAGCGGAGATGATCAATCAATCCAACACATTGCACGCAAGGAGCAAGGGCCAGGTCATTGGCTCTGTCTTCAAAGAAAGTCGTAGGCAGACGGTCAGTAGGTAATTGCCGACCGATCAGTCACAGAGGGGCCGTCACCCCACCGCGACGGCCACCCGGGTCAGCCGAAGTGGCAGACGTAGTGGTAGGGCTCGCCGGTGACTTCAATGTCGAAAGCGGTATTGGCCGGCACGGAAAAGGATTCGCCGGCCTGGCTGGCCTGCCAGTCCTGGCCCGGGAGCCTGTAGCGGCAGGCGCCGGCCACGCATTCCATGATCTCGGGGGCAGCGGTGTTGAAGGTCAGGCTGGCGGGCAGGATGACACCCACCGACTTCCGGGTGCCGTCGGCGAACTGGACCGTGTGGGAGACGCACTTGCCGTCGAAGTAGACGTTGGCCTTCTTGATGACGCTGATGTTGTCGAATTGGCTCATGGTTACATATTCCAGAAGGTTTGCAGGATGATCTTGGTGATGAAGCCCACCATGCCGAAGGCCAGGACGAAGAACAGGGCGAAGGTGCCCAGCTTGCCCGCCTTGGAGGTCCAGGCCAGGTTGCCGATGATGAACAGCATGTACAGGATGAGAATGGCGATCCCCACCGTGGCGCCAAATTCGGCGACCTGGGCTTCGGTATAGCCGAACAGGGTGCCGGGCGGGGACATGGTTCAGGCGTTCCGCTTATTGCCTGGCTTTGAGTTTGGCGGCGATGCGCATGCGCAGGGCGTTGAGCTTGATGAAGCCGCCCGCGTCCTTCT
>DYHB01000149.1 GCA_020724415.1 Thiobacillus sp. | reverse complement strand
CTCAACCAGGCCGGAGATGATGGACGGAAATTACACCACCTTGACGGACGCTACCTTCCCGCTTTCGCGGGAACGACGAAACGAGAGTTTTTAGAGGTGCCCAACAATTGGTTCAGATTGCACAAAACCAGGCCGCTACCGCCCCCGATACCACCGCACCGTCTCCGCCAACCCTTCGTCCAGGGTGTACGGCGGCCGCCAGCCGAGCTCGCGGCGGATCCGGCCGCTGTCCACGGCGAGCGAACCCAGCAGGCGCTGCACCTCCGCCCCCTTGCCGACGAGCCGGCCGGCCAGTTCCAGCCACCCAGTCGGCACGGGCCACAGCCGAGCCCGCCTGCCCAGCTGTGCGGCCAGGCGCCGGATCAGCTCGGGTGTTGCGACATCCTCGCCGTCGGAAACGAGCCAGGTCCGGTTCGCCGCCGCCGGCTGCGTGAGGCACAGCGCGATGGCATCCACCAGGTTGCCCAGATAGAGCAGGCTGCGCCGATTGTCGATCGCGCCGAAGGGCAGCGGCACGCCCCGCTCGACCAGGCGCAGCAGGCGCAGGAAATTCGCCCCCACCCCCGGCCCGTAGACCAGGGGCGGCGCGGCCGCCATGGCCGTTAGCGTGAAACAACGCACGGGCGGGCCGCGTCAAGGCCGGGCGAGCCCCACCCCCTGTGGTAGGAGGCCCGTCCCCGCAAGGGGTAGGCCGGATTCGTAAGCGCCCAGGCGCAACGACTCCGCTCTCCCCGGGACTAAGGGTTCGCGGCCGGGAGGCCGCTCCTGCGGGCCCTGCACCGGCATGGAATGTTTCAGCTTCAGGGGCGGCGAGATGGACGACGGCACCCACCTTCTCCTCTCTCCCGATGATCGAGGAAGGGGCCAGGACGGACCGCCAGTCTGTCTCCGGCCCGATGTCACCCACCGCGACCTCGCTGGCCGCCTGCTCCAGCGCCGGCGCGCTGTACTCCGGATCCTTGTGCACCAGGACCGCTCCCTCAAGCCTGGCGCAGGCCGCAATCCAGGCATCGGCCAAGGATAAGGCTGAACTGCGCCCTGAGGCTGGCCGCCTCCTTGAGCAATTCGAAACGGTAAACGGGGTCACCCATTAGCCAGCCCTGGTCAATACCCCACTTCCCTCTGAAGGCGCACTGCCAGAATCACCGCCAGCTCCCCGTCATAGTGGTACAGCACCACATAACCGCTGTCGCCAGAGTCGATCAGCCATTCCCGATATTCCGGTTCCATATCTTCGGCTGGCCGCCCGATGCCGGGCTGATGCGCGATGACCTTCACGCCGTCGCGGATAGCCTTTACCGCCCGCTTGCCGCATCCACGTTCTTCTCAGCCAGGAAACGATAAAGGCGCTGCACGTCATGCAGCGCCGACGGTGACCAGATCAGCCGTGGCATTCAGGCGGCTCGATATCCTGGCCGGCTTCCAGCTTGGCAAGCCAGGCGTCGGCCTCTTCCATCGTCAAGAGCTGGCCGGTGGCCCGGTACTCGTTCCACGCCCGGAGTGCTTCCTGACGGAACGCCTCGCGTTTTTCCTCACGCTCGACATACTCTCGTATGGCCTCACGCATCAGCCAGTGCGGGGTACGGTGCCGGGCTTCGGCCAGGCGCTTCACGCGCGCCTTGAGGTCGGGGTCGATCTTGATCGCCACTGGGCGACTGGCTGGCGTATTCATCGCTGCTCTCGCCTGGTATTTACAGGTAATACCCTGGCACATCGTCACATCGCTCGCCTATGGGCGCTTCAACAAGGGCGCGGGGTCATGCGCGAATGCCGCCCGGCCGTGCGATCTGCAGCAATCGCAAAAATCAACCCTCCCTCCTCATGCCGCCTTGGGCATCAGGTCGATTTCGGCGTGAATCCGCCCGAAGGGTACAAAGAGCTTCCCGGATTCATCCTTCTCAACGAGCCCTCTTTCAGCCAGCGCGGCGATATCGCGATGCACGGCGCTGGCGTCACGCCCCAGCTGACGGGCAAGTTCCCTCAAGCCGCAGTGCCCGGCCTTTTGCAGGGCTTCCAGCACCCCCCACCGGGCAGGAGTCAGCAGGCGGAACAAGGCCGCCGGCGATTCAAAGCTCAGATACTCTCCCGCGTACGTGCCGGATTGCCAGGCCTCGATGAACTGGCGGCCGGCGCGCTCGAGTGCGTCCGTGGTGTCTGGTTCGATACGGATGGTCAGCGTCCTCATGATTCCCTCCTTTGCAGCCCCACGGCCTGGATGAAGTCGTGGATCAGCGTCGGCACGTCCACGAAGGTGTAAGGCGATTCCTCATCGCCATCGTGTCGGTGGTCGCCTTTGCCGCGCTCGTTGTCGAAACCGATGATCCGCTTGCCATGCCGGATGTAGACGAGGCGATATTTGAAACAATGACCCGATGGTGGTACCGGGCTCGGTACATCCCAGATCAGCATGCGAACCATCGCGCCATCGTCGTAATCCTGTTCGAAGCGGTAGATCATCCGGGCCTTCATGTTGACCACAATATCAACAGACTGGGCCGTAGTCAATCATGTCAACACACAAGTTGAGACTCTTCCCTTCGAGTCGCCTTTAGGGAAACCCTACCCCCCTCTGGAAGAGAACTGGGGTGAGGGAGGTAAGTGCGTGATCTTAAATCCCGCAGTTGGAACGAGCGCTCCGCGCTCGCTCACCCTCACCCGCCGCTTCGCGTCGGCCTCTCCCGGAGGGAGAGGCGACCATGAACCCCTCTCCCTCCGGGAGAGCACCCTGAAGGACATAAAGGGCAGGGTGAGGGAATCACGCACAGTTACTGCTTTGCGCCGAACTTGGTCAGTCCAACTGCGAAATTTAGGGTGATTTGCCCCCCTCACCACCTCCCCCTTGTGTGAGGGCTGGAGAGGGTGAGGGTGCCAGGCGAAGACTGGCTTAGGATTCCGCCATGTTTGGCGCGTTTCTATTGGGCGTATCAGGGGCATCCAGGGCTCCACCGTGACCCATGCCAAAGGCAGGCATCCCCATGGCCCGTTTCCTCCAATGCAGTGCTGCCATGGCTACACTGCCAAACGGATGCCACCAGATGACAACGGACTGTCCATAACAGCGCCCGTAATGAAGAGAATCACTATTAAATACATAGCATTGACAGGACATTATCTGTCCAACAAACTGTCCATTAATATATCCTTTCCGGGCATGGAAGGCTGATTCTTATGGCAAACATTGGCGCATTCCAACCGCTTTTTCCGGAAGAGAGCGTCTTAGGGCCCTTGCTGGAGCGGGCCGCGGCACTCGTGGCCCAGTGTCACCGGCTATCCGCCCATGCCGGCCAGCCTTTGGCCCGTTCCATGGCGCCTCGCCTGCGCGCCATGAACTCCTATTACACCAACAAGATCGAGGGACAGCACACCCGACCCGCGGACATCGAACGCGCCCTGGCCAATCTCTACGATGCCGACGCGAAGCAGGCGCGCAAGCAGCGGCTGGCCGTCGCGCACATGGCCGCGGAGGCGGAACTGGAAGCGCGGGTCAAGCAGATGTCCAGGCAAGAGCTTTATGCCCCGGCCTTCATCAGTGATATTCACGCAGCCTTGTACAGCCGCTTGCCCGAAGCCGATCGGGTCACCGACGGGGGAGATGAAATCGTCGTGCCCGGGGCCTGGCGAATTCGGCACCTGGCCGCCGGCCGCCATGTGGCCCCGGCACCTGAGGAGGTAGCAGGCCTGCTGACCGCCTGGGCCGCCCGCTACGCGGCACTGCCAGGCCTGGAACAGGCGGTGGTGGGCGTGGCTTGCGCCCACCACCGTCTGCTGTGGATTCACCCCCTCCGTGACGGCAATGGGCGAGCCGCTCGGCTGCATACGCACCTGGTGCTGCATGCCCTGGGCCTGACCCAAGGGCTCTGGTCGCCCATGCGTGGCCTGGCTCGCAGCCACGCGGACTATTATGCCCGCCTCAACAACGCCGATTTGCCGCGACGCCACGACTACGACGGCCGCGGCCCACTTTCCCAGGAAGAACTGGTGGCCTTCGTAGCCTATTTTCTGGACACCTGCCTGGACCAGGCGCGGTTCATGGCTGACAAGCTGGACCTGGGCAGCTTGCGGGATCGCATTGCCGACTTGCTGGCCTGGTTGGGGGCGCACCCTTGGCAAATGGGTAGCGAGAAATCCGTGACCAAGCCCGACGCCCTGGAAGCCGTGCATTACGTGGCCATGGCCGGTCCCGTTGACCGGGCCCGGTTCATGGCCATGACCGGCTTGCCGGACCGCACGGCCCGCCGGGTGCTGGCCAGCCTGCTGGACTGGGGCCTGCTCACCGCTCCAGGCCCTCGTTCTCCAGTGTCTTTCGCACTGCCGCTGCCGGCACTGCGCTTCCTCTTCCCGCGGCTATGGCCAGAAGCAGAAGCGGATACGGCATGATCCGGTACAGCCTCATCACCCGCATACGCTTCGTGGTGGACAGCAAAATCCTGTCCTGACTGACACACCGCCAATGCGGTGTTACTGATCCGACAACCTGAAAACCCCAGCGTGATAGGGGTCGGGAAGGGCTAGCGCCCTCCCCGCCCTCCGAACCGTACG
>DYHB01000018.1:17473-33731 GCA_020724415.1 Thiobacillus sp. | reverse complement strand
CGCCGGGCATGACGTTCAGGCAGTGCATGCAGCGCACGCAGTTGTGGTTGTCGATGTCCAGGCAGTTGCTGTCGGACACGGCGACACGGGTGATGCCTTCACCGGCGGCCTTGCCATCGTTCTTGGTCAGCTGGATGGCACGGGTGGGGCACATGTTGACGACCATGTTGATCAGGTCTTCCATGCTGTGGGAAGCCATCCAGTCACGGGCGATCTTCTCGTCGGCACGGATGCTGTCACGCCAGGTACCAATGGTTGCCATGTCGGAACGCTGAATGGCGTTCACGCAGTCGTTGGGGCAACCGGAGAACTTGAACTTGAACTTGTAGGGCAGGGACGGACGGTGCATGTCGTCCAGGTTGTTGTTGATGACGGTGCGCAGGGCGCGGGCTTCGTCATAGCAGGACATTTCACAACGGGCAGCACCCACGCAGGACATGGAGGTGCGCAGGGCGGGACCGGCACCACCCAGGTCGAAGCCCATCTCGTTGAACTTGTCGAAGGAACGCTGCACGTCTTCGGTCTTGATGCCTTGCAGCATGATGTCGCCGGACTGGCCATGCAGGGCGATCAGGCCCGAGCCGCCGGTTTCCAGCCAGGCGTCACACATCTGGCGCAGCAGATCGGAGGTGTAGTGCATGCCGGCCGGGGGCTGGATGCGCAGGGTGTGGAACTCGGCAGCCTCGGGGAACTTGGGGGTGCCGTCGGGGTTCTTCAGCTCGGTGAAGCGGGGGATGATGCCGGCACCATAGCCGACCACGCCTACCGTACCGCCCTTCCAGTAACCGAACTTGGTCTGGTAGGAGGTTTCCAGTTGGCCCATCAGGTCAACCATCATGTCATTGTCTTTTGCCAGTCGCTTGATGCCGGTCACGAAGGAAGGCCACGGGCCGGATTCCAGATCGTCCAGATTCGGCGTGTTGATCATTTGCTTAGCCATCTGTTTCTCCTATGTGTCTTGAAGAACGGTATGTCGTCACCACCTCTACACTGCCCGTGGGCAATGGTGCCGTCACGAGACTAGTGACTGCATATTAGTGAGCCCTGATGGTCAGGACCATCATTCCGTTGGGGTAACCTTATAGCCCCCAGGGAGTGGGGAGTACTACCCGAAAGGGTAGGTCTGGCAAATTACACCCATTACAGGCTTAATACCCGACAAGAAATGTCAGATAATAAGCGTATCCCGTTATTCTAATACAATGCTGAGAGCCATGGACAAAATTACTTCAATCAGTCAGTTCCGCAATCCCTACGGCGGTCAGGAGATCGAACTCCAGCAGGTGGAGTATGCCGCCGGGGGCACGCCCATGCTGCGTCTGCGGATCAAGGAGCGGGGTGCGCGATTCACCATCTTTGACCTGGACCCGGTCACGGCGAAATTCTGGGCCGAGACCATGGCCGGCTGGGCCGAGCCCCTGGCCATCGACACCCCTGCCCATCCGGAGTAGATGACATGCGCATGTTCAATCCGGAATGGGAGGCGATCCGTGGCATGGAGAATGCCTCGTCGGTCAAGGATCTGGTCTTCGACCTGCAGGGTTTTGAAATACCGGCAGATCATGGCATGGCCCTGTATCGGGCTATCATCGAAGCCGTCCCCGAACTGGCCGATCTGCCCATGGCCATCCACCCCGTCCATGGAGCGCCTTCGGGACGGAACGACAACCTCGTCATCAATCGCCGGGTCAAGCTCATGCTCAGGCTGCCCGCCGAGCAGGCGGAACTCGCCGGCAAACTGAGCGGATGCGAGATCGACCCGGGTGCCGGTCCGATCAGGATCGGGGACTTGAAGGTGCGCGGCCTGACACCATATGCCACCCTGTATTCCCATTTGGTGGTGTACGACTCCCGGGATGAAGGATGCCTGCTGGATGAAGCGCGGGCGGAGTTGGAGCAGATGGGCGTCTCGGCTGGGCTGATCTGCGGCAAGCGTCATAAAATCACCCTGCCCGAGGGGGTGTTTGAAGGCAACAGCCTGATGCTGCACGACATCAAGCTGGACCAGTCCATATTGATTCAGGAGCGTGGTCTGGGCAATTATCGGCAGTTCGGCTGCGGGGTGTTCATACCCCACAAATCGATTAAGGAAGTGGCGATCGACTAGATCCGACCGGTCGACCACAATTCATCAACCCGTGACTTGATAGGAGAAAACAATGGGCTATGTACTCAACGGCGAAGAACTGGAAGTGGATGACGAGGACTTCCTGACCGAACCGAATTTCAGTGACGAAATCGTTCCCATCATTGCCGAGGCGGAGGGGTTGACCCTGACCGACGATCATTGGACCGTGGTCCGCTTCATGCGCGAGCGTTACCAGGAAGACGGCCACACCCCCAACTTCCGCAACATGGTGGCCATGCTGGATGAGCAGGATGACAGCATCGACTGGAAGAAAAAGCTGTACGAACTGTTCCCGAAGCAGCCCAACCGCCAGGCTTCCAAGGTGGCCGGTCTGCCCAAGCCCTTCGGCAAGGGCGGTTATTGATCCGCTTTGTTTGAGCCGTTGCCAGCTTGCAGTCGGCAACCACCAGCCTCCGTGCTGAGCCTGCCGACTGCCGACTGACAATTGCGCGTTGTCACCCCTTCATCGTCGATTGATCTTCATACATGTATATCAACACTTTGGTCAGTACCGAAGACCTCGCCCGGCATCTGGATGATCAGGACTGGATCGTGTTTGACTGCCGCTTTACCTTGACCGATCCCAATGGCGGTCGCGACCTATACGCCAAAGGTCACATACCGGGCGCCCATTATGTGCATCTGGATGATGACCTGGCTGCTCCCGTACAGGAAGGCAAGACCGGTCGCCACCCTTTGCCCGATCCGAACGTCCTGGCTGAGAAACTGTGTGCCTGGGGCGTGGGCGTCAACAAGCAGGTCGTGGTGTACGACGACAGTTTCGGCGCCATGGCCGTGCGCATGTGGTGGCTGCTGCGCTGGATGGGACATCCTGCCGTAGCCTTGCTGGACGGCGGCTATCCCAAGTGGACGCGGGAAATGCGACCGGTCGGTCATGAGGTGCCCGAACGACGCAAGGGTAACTGCGCCTGCCTGCCCGAACCGACCCAGGTGGTGGAGGTGGGCGATGTCCTGCAGGCCAGCCAGACCGGTGCGGGCCTCATCATCGACGCCCGGCCAGAACGTCGCTTCACCGGCGAATACGAGCCTCTGGATCCAGTGGCGGGTCACATCCCCGGCAGCATCAACTGGTCCTTCGAGGAGAACCTGGATATCGACGGCACCTTCCTGCCCCCGGAAGCCCTGCGCGAAAATTACCAGGCCCTGCTCAAGGGACGTCCGGCCTGGCAGGTCATCCACAGTTGCGGTTCCGGCGTGACCGCCTGCCACAACCTGCTGGCCATGGAGATTGCCGGATTGCCCGGCTCACGACTGTACCCCGGTTCCTGGAGCGAATGGATCACGGATCCCTCGCGCCCCATTGCCACAGGAGAGTAAATGGCCGCCCCCACCCGAGTGAAAACCGTCTGGTTCAAGAAGGACGGCGAACGATCCAGCGAGGAGACGGCCACCGCGTTGGCCACCACCATCTGGCGCATGGCCGACCGGGCCATCGACAACCTGTCCAAGGCCGAATACGACATCGTGACGCCCCAGCGGGGTTTCAAGATCCTGGGGGAGATCACGGCCTTTTCCATCCATTACGTGGATCGGTTGATCTTCCCTCGCATGAGCGACGAGAAGCGGGGCGAGCTGGTGAGTGCCCTGGGCGTGCGCATGGCCGAGATCATCGAGGACAACGTGCTGGAGTTCACCGGCGGAACCAAGGACCCGGAATACGATTATCAACAGGGCTACATCGACATGCTCAATGCCCGCATGACCGAATATGCCCATTATGATTTTCCCGATGATCGCCCCAGTTTCCAGGCCCTGCGCTTTCTCAGCCTGCAAATACGTGAAGGCATGCTGGACAGCGACAAGACCTGGGTCCAGGACCAGATCATGGACATCGAGATGCCCGAAATCCTGGGCACGGTGAAGAAGCAGGTGGACGGGTTTTATCCATCGAAGGCATGACGCGAATGCGTGACCATGAATGCGTGACACAAGGGTGTGACGAATGCCGTCGCCACCCGTCACGCCCTCGTGTCACGCCCTCGCGTCACGTCATTTAGTCACGCTTTTCAGACCCTACCTCATGATCCCCATGGACAGCCCCTTCCACCCGGACAACGAGGCCGGTTATCAAGCCTGGCGGCGTGCAAAGCTGGCCGGCTATCCCGAGCGGGGCGAAGACCTGATCGTCACCGTGGCCGACCCCCATGCCCTGACGGATTCGGAGTACCAGGCCATCTGGAACCTGATTGCCAAGACCAACATGGCCATCTACGCCACCCACCTGGGCGAAACGGAAGACAAACCTGCGGTCAGGGCCATTTCCCGGCAGTTCGGCCTTGAACATCTGGATGCCAACTGGCTCTCGGACGAGGACGGCATCTCCAGCCTGACGCCCAGGGACGAGGACACCAGCGACCCTGCCACCCGTTCCCCGGGCACCGACCCTGGCAAGCGCGGCGACTACATCCCATACACCCACCACCGGATTCGCTGGCACACCGACGGTTATTACAACCCGCCCGACCGGCGCATCTGGGCCATGACCCTGCATTGCGTGCGGCAGGCGGATCAGGGTGGAGAAAACGATCTCTACGACCATGAAATGGCCTATATGGCCCTGCGTGATCTGGGTGTGGACCATATCCGGGCGCTGATGGCCGAAGACGCCATGACCATACCGGCCCGGGTGGACGAGTCTGGCACCGCCCGCTCGGACGAAACCGGCCCGGCCCTGATGGTGGAGGATGGCCGCCTGCATCTGCGCTACACGGCCCGCACCAAGAGCATCGCCTGGAAACAGGACGGACCGACCCAGGCCGCTCTGGAAGCCCTGGAAGGCCTGTTGGCCAACCAGCCCTTTGGTGCCTTCACACTCCGCTTGCAGCCCGGCATGGGACTGATCTGCAACAATGTGCTGCATACCCGTTCGGGTTTCACCGATACGCCGGAACACCGGCGCCTGCTCTACCGGGCCCGTTACCACGACCATCTGCGCAATCTGCGCCCTGACGCCTGAGCGGGCTGTCATGGCAGCCGCGGGCGGCTGCAGCCCTCGACGACAGGTCCTGCCCGCTACCCTCTAACCCTCTGCGGCCCGGCCCTGCGTCTCCTGGGGACTTCCCAGGCTGGCCTGGCCGATGTCCTCGGAAGATAGCCGTTCCAGGAGTTGTACCGAGGCGAACCCGTCGGCGGGAAGGCCCTTGCTGATCTGGTAATCCCGGATGGCGGCCCGGGTACGGCCGCCCAATATCCCGTCGATGCCACCGGGATCGAATCCCAGGGCCAGCAATCTCTTCTGCAGGGTCAATACCTGGTCCCGGGTCATGCGTCGATTGTCCGCGTCCCGGCCGGTACGCCATTCCGGCTCGCCCCTGAGCCGATCGGCCAAGTAGGCCACCGAGAGGGCGTAATTGATGGAGCGGTTCCAGTTCATGATCACATCGAAATTGCGATAGACCATGAAGGCCGGTCCGTTGTGGCCCTGGGGCAGGAGGATGGCCCCACGGCTGTCAGAGTCCGGCAGGGGCTCTCCGTCAGCCTGGCGTACCCCCAGGGCCGTCCAGGCCTTGACGGTCTTGCGATTGTCCAGACTGGCCTGGGACCAGTCGAAGTTCCGGGGCAGGCGCACCTCTCGGCCCCAGAGCTCGTCCGACCGCCAGCCGATCCGGCTCAGATAGTTGGCGGCCGAAGAAAACGCATCGGGCAGGGAGCGCCAGATATCCCCCTTGCCATCCCCATCCCCGTCGACCGCGTAATGCATGAAGGTGGTGGGCATGAACTGCATCTGGCCCATGGCGCCGGCCCAGGAACCCTGCATTGCCTCGGGGGTGATGTGACCCTGATCCAGGATGACCAGGGCATTGAACAGCTCGCGTCGGAAGAACTCGCTGCGGCGGCCGTCGTAGGCCAGGCTGGCCAGGGCATCGATGACCGAAAAGCCGCCGGTGTACTGGCCGAAGTTGGTTTCCAGACCCCAGAAGGCCACCAGGAAACGCGCCGGGACCCGGTATCTGGCCTCCACCTGGGCCAGCAGCCCCTGATGCTCATCCAACAGGGCACGCCCCCGCTGGATGCGGGACTCATTGACCCGGCGGTCGATGTAGTTCCAGAAGGTGTCGTGGAACTCGGGCTGGCGTCGGTCCAATTCCACGACGCGTTCAATGGGAGCCTGCAGGGTGAGCGCAGTATCCAGGGTCGCCAGGGAGATGCCCTTGGCCAGGGCTTCCTGACGGACATCGTCCAGCCAGGCGGAAAAGTCGTGGGGATTGGCCACGGCGAGGCGAGGCACCAGGAGGGTGGCCAAGGTCAGCATCAGCCATGCCGCCCGGCCCCAGGGAAAAATTGCATGCAAGGATGTCATGGGATGACGTTAACACATGCCACCCGGCAGGGGTATGGCCTGAGCTATGGCCAAGTCTGGCCCGCATCGCTATCGTAAGGACATGACAGCCATACCGCACACGACCATCGGTGCCCTGATGGAATCCCATGACGCCTTGCTGCTCGATGCCTATGGCGTATTGGTGAATTACGAGGGGCCGCTGCCCGGAGCCCGGGACATGATCCGGCGCCTGAACCATGCCCAAAAACCGTACTTGGTCGTGAGCAACAGTGCTTCCAGGACGGCCGAGCGCGCCGCGGCCGGCTTTCAGGCCTTCGGCCTGGACATAACACCTGAGCGTATACTCAGTGCGGGGGGGCTCTTGACGAGCTATTTCCAGGAATGCTCCCTGCAAGGCGCCGCCTGCCGTGTTCTGGGCACGGGGGACAGCCGAACCTTGGTCACCCAGGCGGGGGGGCAGGTGGTCGGCGACACTGACGATTTTGACGTGCTCGTGTTGGCGGACCAGGCCTTTGAACCGTTCTGGGAGGTCTTTGACCGGACCATGAGCAGGCTGTTCAAGTTGCTGGAATCGGGCCGGCAGGTCCATCTCATCCTGCCCAATCCGGACCTGATCTACCCGAGGGAATTCGGCTTCGGGGTGACCTCGGGGGGATTGGCCGAATTGCTGGAAGCCATTCTGGAACGACGTTTCCCGGAGCATCCGGAGTGGCGTTTCGTGCGTCTGGGCAAGCCGGAGCCGCGTATCTTCAGGGCGGCGGCGGCACGCATGGGTGATGGGACCTTGATCATGATCGGGGACCAGTTGGAAACCGATATCCTGGGCGCGCAGAGATTTGGCATCGATTCTGCCCTGCTTTTGGGAGGTGTATCGGTCTCTCCCCAAGGAGTAGGGATTAGTCCAACCTACCTATTGCACACTTTGGCGGGCTGATTTCCCATAATGGGCATATACCGTTGAGAGTATCCCATGCGATTACCCTCCGATCCGTTGCCAAGCCTGGACCCGATTCCAGAAACACGCCAGGTCAACCCGACCCAGCCTTCGCCCCTGGCACCCCGGGTGGGGGATGAGGGGGCCGGCCAGCCGAGGCCTGAATTGCCGCCTGGCCGCCAGCGACGCACCGCCCACCCTGGGCCAGAAGCCCAGGATCAGGATGCCCAGGCACTGGATATCCCATACCAGGGCGAGGATCGTCGGCAGGTGGAGCGCAGGGTCGAGGAAAAAGACAGTCTGATCGATACCCGGGGCAGGCAGGATCGTCGTCGTCGCAATAATCCGAATCGTGTCGACTTCAAAGCGTAGGTGTCGTGCCTTCGGGCGTTCTCTCGCCGGATTCATCCCGGATCACCCGGCTGACCGCCGTGAGCAGGACCTGGGTTTCCTGGGCACTGAGCTGAGGGAAGGATTCCTGAATCTGCCGGCGGGCCAGGTAGGACAGGTCCTGGATGCCCCAGGACGACGCGTTGCCCAGGAAGGGAGCCACTACAGCCTTGAAGCCATCGAAAACATCCCGCAGGTGGGCGAATTGACGTCGGTCTGGCTGGGGAGTCCCGTATTTATCGATGTAGGTTCTATTCATGCTGGTTTCCTTTTCCGATTACTTTATCGGAAAAGGCGGATAACGCGGCAATTTTTCTCGTAACCTGTCGTCATGGAGATCCAACGCTACGCCCAACGTCTGTTGAATCCTTTCCGCGGAGTGATGCAGGTGATCCGGTATGGGCCTGCCGAAGCCGTCAGCATGGATGGGGTCCATTGGGACATCTACGTAGCCAACGACACCCTGCTGGAAGGCCTCCAGGACGACGCCCAGGCTCAGGTGAGCGATATTCGCTACGGCCGCTGGTCTGCGGAGGGTGGCCTCAAGCGGGGTCCCCTCTATCCTTCGGAGGACTTTCGCCGCATGGAGGCCATGGGGGCCCGGGTCTACCAGAGCCTGCAAGAAGATCATGGGCAGGTACCCTTCCCGCTCATGGACCGCCTGGAACTCTGGTTGCTGGATGAGGTCGGCCATCCCCTGGCCCTGCTGGACAGTGCGCTCCAGGCGCCCGATCGGCCGGACATGGAGTTGCCACGCTGGCGGGCAGGACGTTCTGCCCATGCCGCATTTGCTTCAATGACGGATGCAGGCTTGGAAAACCATGTCAATCCTGCCGATCGGCTGGATGACTACATCAACCGCTTGGCCGGGCCTCAACCCCGGGCTCGATGGTATCAACGCAACAGTGAAGGCTGTGGCCGATGCCTTGACCCCGATCAGGCATCGCTGATCGAAGCGGCGGCCTTTCCCCCCCTTCTGATCCGTCAACATGGCCACGATCCCATCCATGGCGAGCTTCTGGAGCAATACCTCGACTGGCAGGCCGTCTGGTTGTTGTGCTTGCCGGGTTTGCCTGTGGCAACCCGCCGTCATCTGGAAGCCCGGGCCCGCCTCCAGGCCGGGCTGGTGGAGGCCAATTTCAGGCTATATCCCGACATCATCGACCCTGCCCTGCTCAATGCCGCCCGGGTCGAAGCCCGCCTGCTGGGCAGTCGGGCCTGCTCGGCGACCGGGGACGAGGGCGATGACGACGGGTCTACCTTCTACATCGAACTCAGCCCGGCCGGCGGCGGATATACCTAAGGAAACCGTCATTTGATCCGTTTGCGGCTTCCCCCCGCTCCTGCAAGCCGCTTATTTTTGAGCGTTACGGAAGGAAGCCACGATCGGCCACTGTGTGAATGCCTCAGTACTGCCTGTGCACCCGGCGGGTGGCATCAAGGGCAACCCAGCCTTGCCATGGGGCAAAGGGCGACGCGACAGAGCAGGCAGCAACGATCAGTGCGACACAACGGAACACGCCACGAGGAGGAATGAATGGAAGCGACGGCTTATACCGGAAGTACCCGCTGGGACGAACTCAAGGTCAACCGCATCCCCCTGGCCCAGCCCTTGCAATGGTTGGCCAAGGGCTGGCGCGACATGACTGCGGCCGGCATCTATAGCCTGCGCTACGGCGCGGCTATCGTGGTGATCAGTGGGCTGATAACCTGGCTGGTGTGGAGCACGGACAGCCTCTTTCTCCTGCCCTTCCTGGTTGCCGGATTCTTCATCGTCGCTCCCCCCCTGGGTATAGGCCTGTATCTGATGAGCGCCCATC
Organism: Thiobacillus sp.; assembly: GCA_020724415.1. Lineage (GTDB taxonomy): Bacteria > Pseudomonadota > Gammaproteobacteria > Burkholderiales > Thiobacillaceae > JADJCP01. The sequence continues at coordinate 24,156 of DYHB01000018.1, read as the reverse complement.
TGGAACGCGGCGAACCGCTCTCGGGTTGTAGCGCCTATCAAGCATGGAAGCTCAACCAAAGCCAGGTCTCCTTGGTCAGCACCGGATTTACCATCCTGCTGAACATCTGGTTTGCGGCCAACGTGGCATTGTTCGCCCTGCTCTATGAGGGCAGTTCACCCTCGTTCGACAACTTTTTCGTCAAGGTGTATCTGTCCGATGCGGGACTCAAGTTCGCCTTGGCCAGCGTGGCCGTGGGCTTCCTGTTCGCCTGGTGTGCCTATGCCATCAGCGTCATCACCGTGCCCATGCTCATCGATCGCCAGGTGGACGGGTTTACTGCGATACGCTTCAGCATCAAGTCGGTATTGGGCAACATGCCGGCCATGATGCTGTGGGCCGGCCTGATCGTGGTCATCGTCGGATTGGGCATGGCCACCTTCTATCTGGGCCTGGTCATCGCCTTGCCCCTCATCGGTCATGCCAGTTGGCATGCGTACCGCGACTTGGTGCCCTCGGACAGGTAATCGGCCGGCTGGCGGTCAGGCCTGGGTCCGGAGCGCCGGACGTGACCCGGTGCCAGCAGGTCTGACGGCCTGGGCCGGGCCGGATCAATGATCCCAGGTGAGGGCGTCAGAACCGGTAGTTCAGTTCGGCCGTGTATTGGGGGTCAGGGTCGCCGAACAGGTTGTTGGCCGAGAAGCGCAGCAGCCAGTTCTTGTCCCGGGATTCCTTGAATACGTCCAGATCCCCGGTCCAGTCTGCATCCAGGCGGGCGTTGTTCAATTCGTCCGCGTAACGCTTGCCCCGATAGGTCAGGCGTCCGGCCAGATACCATCCGTCCGGGCGGACCCAGGTGGCGCCCAGGGCAGCCGCGTGGCGGGGCAGGTAGGGCACGTCCAGGTCGCCATCGTCCTGATGGCGGGACTCGGTCAGGGTGTAGCGGCCATTGACGGCCCACTCCCGGTTCAGGATGTGGTTCACGCTGAGCCCCAGGCTGTTGACCTTGCCGCCGGCATAGTCCGGAGGCGTGAAGAACTCGTGCAGGTCATCCCGCATCAGGCTGCCCATGTCCCGGGGCCGCAACTTGCCCAGGCTTTCCAGGTTTTCAACCCCAAAGGGCCGCAGATTGAAACGGTGGTTGTCGATTTCCTTCACATCCAGATAGCCCATCAGGAAGGTGTCGGCGCGGGGCTCCCATTCTCCCTGCAGTCGCAGGCGCTGGAGTTCGCCGCCCCGCTGTACCAGCGTGTCATCCAGGGCAATGCCCGCCGTGGCCACGGGTTGCAGGGCACTGAAGGTCATGGGCCGGAGCCAATCCTGGTAGGCCAGCCGGAAGCGCATATGGGTGTCGGGCCGGTACACCAGGCCCAGGCGCGGATTGAGTTGTTGCCGGTCCTGGTGTTCAATTTCCGGCGTCAGGGGCGGATCTTCAGGAGGGGCAAAGACCAGGTAGGGTTGCTCCACCGCCCGGCGTCGCTGGCGCTGGTAGACCAGGTCGGCTTGCAGGCTCAACTGGGAATTCAGGGCCAGGGTGTCGGACAGGAAGAGGTCCAGGCTACTTTCCTTCAAGGTGGTCTTTTCGCCCAGAAAGAACTGGTCGTTCAGGTTGCCGTCAGTGTTGCGGCGCCCCCCGTCGATGCCCCAGGAAATCTGGTGCCCGCCCCGGCTGTCCAGGCTGTGCCGGAATCCGAATTCGGGCACCTTGATGGCGGTGCGCGCCAGGATGTCATCGAACCCCAGGGTGCCCGCCATCTTTTCGCTGGAATCAAAATAGCCGGCCTTCAGCCAGATCTGGTTGTCGGGCCGGAGCTTGTAATGCACGCCGAGGTCCAGGCGTCGGGTGTGGAGGGTGTCGGCCAGGTCGTAGTCGTCGCCGTTCAGGCTGCCGGCGGGGCGGCTGTCCTGCTTGGAGGCATCGGCAAAGAAAAACACGCCCAGGTCATGGTCCGGCTTCATGCCAAAAGCGGCCGTCAGGGTGTCCAGATCATAGGGGCGGTCGAAGCGGGTCCAGTCCACACCCTCATAATTCAGGAAATAGGCCATGGGCATGGGCGCCACGTCGTAGCCGCTCACCTCCACCTGGGGACTCCAGCCGTGGATGTGCTTGGTGTCGGTATAGCGCAGGGACAGGTCCAGATTGTGCCGGGGTGCCGGGATCAACGGCTTGAAACGCTTGCCGGCACCAAACACCGTGGGGTCGCTCAGGAGGCCCTGGAACAGCTCGGAGTTCTTGGTGAACAGGCCGTTGTAGCGGTCGGCGAGGAACAGGTGGCTGCCAGCCCAGTAGGGAGAATAGGATTCCTGGGCGTAGGCCCGGGCCCAGTCCTCCAGGCCGAAGAAGGCCAGGGACTGGCCCAGGTTGGCACTGCCCTGCTGGTCATTGGCCAACTGGTTGAGGGATTTGAGGTAGGGCATCCGTTCCAGGGCGGCCCGGGCGGCATCGACGGCATCGGCGGGACGAACCCGGTCGGAATGGATCATGGCGGCCATGAAATGGGGCAGGGGGTCCTTGTCGTCCAGTTCTCCGGCCAGGCGCAACTCGTCCAGTGCCTGCTTCACGTCGCCGGCCTGGTAGTAGGCCACCGCCGTGTAGACATGGGCCCGGGCGTAGCGGGGTTCCATAACCCCGGCCTTGAGAAAGCTGTCCAGGGCGGCGTCCGCCTGGCCCCGTTTCAACTGCAGCAGGCCTTGGCCGGTGAGGGCCACGTAGTCGCCGGGATTGGCCTGGAGCGCAGCCCGGTAGAGGGATTCGGCTTCGGCAAAATCGCCGGCCAGGGTCTCCAGGGTGGCCTGTTCGCCCACGTAACCCGCACCCCGGGGATTGAGAGTCATGGCCTGTTCCAGGTCGCCCCGGGCCTCCCGGATGAATTCCCGTTCGGCCTGGGCGGTACCCCGGCCGAACCAGGCCCGGTCATCTTCCGGCTTGAGGGCGATGGCCAGATCGTAGGCGCCCAAGGCGGTTTCGGCCTGGCCTTCCCGGTGGGCAATCTCGGCCCGGGCCAGCCAGCCTTCATAGGAGCTGAGGTTGGCGGCGATGGCTTGTTCGGCAGCGGCCTGGGCCACTTCGGGCTGGTCGTCCAGCAACAGGGCCCGAGCCCGGGCGGCCAGCAGCCGGTGGTCGTGCGGCAAGACCTTCAGGCCCTGGTCCAGGGTTGTCAGGGCATCGGTCAGCCGGCCCTCGTAGGTCAGGGACTCGCCCTGGAGCAGCCAATGGCCGGGGCGGCTCGGTGCCCCGATTTCGCCCAGGCGGGTACGGGCTTCGTCCAACTGGCCCTGGAGCATCAAGCGGGCACTGTCCGTCAGCAGCCAAAGCTCGTCGGCGGTGTCGCTGCGGGCCTGGGCCAGCCAGTCGTGGGCGGCGGCCATTTCCCCGCGGCGCAAACTGGCCAGGGCGAGGCCGATCATGGCCGGGCGGTTCCCGGCTTGGGCGGGCCCTGTCCAGAGGGCTTCTGCTTCGGCCCAGCGGCCCAGGTCCGCCAGCACCTGTCCCCGGGTCTCGGGAGCCAGGGCGGGATCGGCCAGTGCGGCGCGCAGGTCCGGCAAGTCCCGACCGTCCAGTGCGATGTGACGGACCGGGTCCAGGCTGTAGGCCGTGACCCATTGGATCCGGTCCTTCAGGTTCCTGACCACTTGCTTGACCAGGGGCTGCCCTGGCGTGGCCCGGGCCTGCTCGTTGGCATTGACGTTGAGGCTGCCCTGATCATTGGCCAACTCCACCTGGCCGGAAAAGACCGACAGGGTGCTGTGGCCGTCCTGGTCCACGTCCATTTCCCAATCCGTGCCCCGAATGCCGGCGATGGCGGTGGGGGTCTCCCATTTCAGGTCCTTGGGCGGGGTCTTGGATTGCACCCAGGCACGGCCCTGGAGTTGCCTGAATTTGGTCTGGCCGGCGGTCCGCGGCGCGGGCTCGATGGCCTGGATTTCAAGCACGGTGTTGGCGTTGAGGCGCACCTGGGTGCGGTCGGACAGCAGCAAGGCCAGCCGGCCCTGCTTGCCGGTGCGCAGGGTCTGGCCCGGGGTCAGGCGCTGATTCACACGGACCGCCTGCCAGGGGCCGCCGGGTCCCGTGCGGTACTGTGCCTCGCCCTTGGCTTCCAGAACCGTGGCAGTGCCCTTGACGGTTTGTGCCCAGGCCGGCAGGGCTGCAAAGCTGAGGAAGATAAGAACGAGCAGGGTACGCATGGGAAGGTCCTCGGGTATGGAAAGTCGGGGCCCACTCGCGGCCCCGTGGCTGATGCCCCGTCAGCGCATGTTTTTAAGGGCGGTCTGGGTGATCATCTGCTGCTCGCGCAGGGCGTTGCCCAATACGGTGGTGAGTCCCCCCTTGGCCTGGCCCTGCAAGGTCTTGAGATCCCTCAGGTTCTTGTAGAGCTGGTCCATGACCGGAGTCAATTGGGCCGGAGGGGCAGGGGGCGTGGCCTGCTTGAGCTTGATGTAGGCATCCAGTGATTTTTCGGCGGCTTCCAGGGCGGCCGTATACTTCTTGACCACTTCGGCATGCTCCGGCAGGGAGGCAAAGGGCGCGATCTTGTCCTGATAGGCCTTCTTGGCCGTGGCCCATTGGGTCCTGATCTGCTCCGGTCCCACAGGGGCTGCGCTGGCCTGGGCAGTCCCCATGGCCATCATGGAAAGGAGGCCGATCATCAGGACGGCGGCTCCACGGCGAAGTACATCAAAGTGATGCATACGAAAGTGATGTACACGGTCGAGTTTTGCAAACATGGGAACTCCTTATTCGCGATCCAAGTAGCTACATGACGTCGGCAGGCCGACGGGACGCTGACAATGTAGCGCAAAGGTGGCGTGTCCAAAATGGACATTCGTACCCGTTGGCATGGTATCGAGGGTGGACTTCATGGTGTCAGCCTGATGCGGCCCCCTCCGTCCCGGGCTCCGGGGGCAGCACTTCCCAATCGGAGAATGCCGCAGCTTGTCCGGCCGCCTGGCCCTGGGCATCCAGCAAGGTCCAGACCGTGGCATGAAGAATCCGGAAACGCCGGCCGGAGCGGGCGATACGCACGCCTTTATAGTCGTCAATGTAACCATATTCCCGGACCTGGGTGAGCAGCTTCTCCCGTTCTGCACGGACCAGCGGTTCCGCCGAATACCTTGATGGCAATCCCACAATCTCCTGCCAGGGCATCTCGAACAGCCGCTGGGCGGTGAGGTTGGCGTAGGTAAAGCACGGGTCGTCCAGGGTGTCGTGGGAGAGCAGGGCGAAGGGGGCATGGTACAGCCGGTACCCCCAGTCGTCCGGCGTAGTGTCGTCGGCCAGCAGCGTGCGGCCGGTCCAGCGCCCATGGTTGGCCATGAGCAGGGCGGCATGGCCGGCTTGCCAACCGTTTTCCCGGGTCGGTTCGGTCATGCGTTCCACAGCCGTTCCAGATCTTCCGTCTCCAGCCAGCGCCATTGGCCCGGTGCCAGGTCGTCCGGCAGGTTCAACCCCCCCACGGACGCACGGTGCAGGGCTTCCACCCGGTTGCCGGCAGCGGCCACCATACGTTTCACCTGGTGGTACTTGCCTTCGGCCAGGGTCAGGTGCACCACATGATCGCCCTGGATGGTACAGGCCAGGGCCCGGACCGGTTCCGGCTCGTCGTGGAGCTGCACGCCGGCCAGCAGGGCGTCCGCCAGGTCGGCTCCCACGGGATGCCGGGTGGTGACCACATAGCGCTTCGGTACCTTGTGCCGGGGAGAGATCAGGCGATGGATGAACTGACCGTCATCGGAAAACAGGAGCAGCCCGGTCGTGTCCTCGTCCAGCCGGCCTGCGGGCTGGACCCCCCGGCTCAACAAGGGGGCGGGCAGCAGGTCGAACACGCCGGCATGGTGTCGGGGCGAACGGGAACACTCATAGCCCGTCGGCTTGTGCAGCATCAGGTAGGCCTGTTTCCGGTAGCGCCAGGAGGCGCCGTTGACGCTGAATTCCAAATGGTCGGGGTCCACTTCGCAGAAGGGGTCGTCCTCGGGCTGACCGTTGACCTGGACGGCATGGGCACGGACCAGGCGGCGGCATTCCTTGCGGCTGCCAAAGCCCTGGGAGTGCAGTAGGCGTTCGAGTTGCATGCCCGGATTTTAGCCTCTATGCCACCAAGGGCGGTTCATCCATGGCCGATATCTGCTCCCGCAGTTCCAGGATTTTGTCTTCCCAGTAACGCTGGGTGTTAAACCAGGGAAAGGCCAGGGGGAAGGCCGGATCGTCCCAGCGCCGGGCCAGCCAGGCACAGTAATGGAGCAGGCGCAGGGTACGCAGGGCTTCCACCAGGTGGAGTTCGCGCCGGTCGAAGTCCATGAAATCCTCGTAGCCCAGGAGGATGTCCGACAGTTGGCGGGTCATGGCGGGCCGGTCGCCGGAAAGCAGCATCCAGAGGTCCTGGACCGCCGGACCCATGCGGCTGTCATCGAAATCCACGAAATGGGGCCCGTCGCCGGTCCACAGCACGTTGCCCACGTGGCAATCGCCATGCAGCCGCAGGCTGGCCACCGGGCCGGCCCGGTCGTAGCAATGGCGCACCCCCGCCAGGGCCTGGCGAGCCACGCCGTGCCAAACCTCCCGTATGTCCTGGGGCAACCAGCCCCCCTCCATCAGAAAGGCCACCGACGCCTCGCCAAAGGATTCCAGGTCCAGCGCAGGCCGGGACCGATAGGCCTCGATGCGCCCCACGGCATGGATACGGGCCAGGAAGCGGCCCATCCATTCC